>NZ_JBEQZJ010000001.1:0-163974 GCF_045223415.1 Hoskinsella mucinilytica
AGAAAGTACCACCATTACCGCAGATGTAAAGCTAGGAGATAAAAAGATTACAGATATTGAGAAGACAGTAGTAGCATGTTTTAAAGGTGATGATACAAATCCAACTGTTGGAACCGGAACCATTACACTTGGAGAACCAAATGAAGATTATGTGAAGGCAGGATCTTATACAGGAACATTAACTTTTAGCATCAAGTTAGAAGTTTTATCGGCTTAGGATCATGCGTAAAAAGGAAAGGAAATGAGGGACATATGAAAAAAATAGTTTCAATGATGATGATGGTATTGCTTATATCACCTGTTGCAATACAAGCAAAAGAAATCGATCAGGAAAGTACAAATAAAACAGAAGATACGAAGGTTACAACAAGTGTAGATTCCACTTATCTTGTTGTGATACCGGAAGATTGTAAGATCACAAAGGGAACATTGAATACGACGATGGAACTTGCGGTGGAAGGAAATCCTACACCGGATGCCAGTATTCAAGTAGATGTAGCAGCAACAGAATTGTGCAATCAAGGAAATAAAGAGTATAAGATTCCTTATCAATTGACAAGTGAAGGTAAGGAATTCAATAAAATTACATATTCTGAAAGTGAAATTAGGACAGGGACAAAAACACCACTTTCCATAGATATTACAAAGGAAGCATGGGATAACGCATTTGCAGGAGACTATAGTGCAACATTAACTTTCGCTATTCAATATTTAGAAGCGAATGGAGGAAATTAGAAAATGAAGAAATTAGTATGTAGTGTAGTAGCGTTGGGTATGATGCTTATGCCAATTACTGCAGAAGAAATCAATCAGGACAGTGAACCGCAAAGTGGCAAGACAATCATTTCTACGGAAATCGATCCAACTTATGAAGTCGTAATTCCGGAAAGTACTGCCATAGAGTTTGAAGCAGAAACAACGGAATTGGGCAGTGTCAAAGCAAATTGGGTACAGATCGATCCAGGGAAAAAGGTGTTGGTTAGCGTGGATGCCGGAGAATTACAAAATCAAGAGGATCCTTCTAAAACCATTCCTTATGAATTGGTAAGCGATGAGGAAGCATTCACATCAATGGATATTTTATCAACGGAGGACGAAGCTGTTATTCAGTTGAAAATCACCAAAGAAAATTGGAATAAAGCTTTCGCAGGGAAATATAAAGGAACTATCGTCTTTCATTTTTCCTATGTGGATAAACAATGATGCATAATAGAAAAGAATGTAGGTGATGCTTCATGAAAAAAATAGGTAGCCTATTACTTTTGATCGGTATCTTGTGTTGTCAAAATGGAGTAGTTATTATGGCAAGTGAAGGAATAGGCACAACAGAAATAACGACAGAAGTACCTGAAACACATCACATCGATGTGATAGGTGAGCATGTAGAAGTGTTTGAAGAAGGAACTTTAGTGAAACAGATCACAGCAAAGCGATTATCAACACCAAAGATTTTGCTTCGAAGTGTCAGTGGATATGAAATTGAACAAGTGATGTTAGGGAATGTTGATATCACCAACCAAATCAAAGGTGGGTATTATACCTTTGAGCCTGTTTATCAGAATCAGGAATTAAAAGTAAAGACTGTACAAAGTATGCCTATGAACCAAAAGTTGTATAGGATAAGTGGAAAAGTTTTAAAAGATGCTCAGCCAATGTCCGGTGTCACTGTGGAACTTCGAAGTAGCTTACAGACACAGATTACGGATAAACATGGTTCCTTTACCTTTGAACGTGTAGATATCGGTCATCATAGTATCACCGTACTAAAAGATGGTACCGTAATCGGTTATGTTGAATTTCAGTTGTTAAAGGGAAATAGCACCAAAGATGTTATTGTGGAAGTGAATGAGAATGGAAGTTATACATTAAGTGCTCATCAAAGTTTTGACGCAATTGAATTAAACCTTCGTTTAAATGAGGATGGAACAATAGTGATAGAAACTGCCAAAGGAGTGATAGATACTAAGGATAGTGGAGTTGATACTGGGGATCAAAGTCATGTGTTCAATCTATTTCTGATGATGGGAGGAGCCGGTATCTTATTGCTGTTGATCATTCATAAAGGTAAAATACATAAGGAAAGGCCATGATGGCTTTTTCTTATGCGAATGGTGCTATACGAATGGTAGATAAGAGAAACTGGGATGTAATTGAAACTGTAGTGACTGAAATATGATATTTGAGGAAATTATATGAAATGTATGACATTGACATTACCATGTAAAACAATTAAAATACTTAGTATGTGAGATAGAAATAAAGATTTAATGTGTAGATTTGCTCACTGAAGTAGATGAATGCATGGAGGATATCGATGAAGATAGTGATTTGTGACGATGATAAAAGAGATAGAGAACATCTTTTTTCCGAATTAAAAGATATCTTTTCGTTAAAAAGAATCCAAGCTGATATCGATCTTTTTGAAACTGCTGAGCAATTGATGAAACAAAAAAATAAATATCATTATGATGTGTATTTCTTAGATATTTATATGAAAGAAATTGATGGTATTCAATTAGCAAAAACCATCAACCAACATCAGGAACATGCCGCTATCGTTTTAACAACTTCCAGTAAACATCATTATGCGGATGGTTTTGATATTGGCGCAGTTCATTACTTAGTAAAACCTTGTTCTACACAAGAAATCGATAAGGCTGTAACCAGATGTCTCAAATTAATTTCTATAGAGGATCAGTACTTAGAAGTCCTTGTCGATCGTGAAAAGAAAAAGATATTATATTCTCAGATAAATGTCATTGAATCACAGAATAGGTATTGTGTCATTCATACCGTGAATGCACAATATCGTACTTATCAACAATTAAATGATATAGAGGAAGAACTGAATGATGCTAGGTTTCTTCGTTGTCATAGGAGTTATTTGATCAATCTGGATTATGTACATGATTATCATAATGGGATATTTTTCCTTAAGGATAGCATTGAAATACCAGTGAAACGTGGAGATCGAAAGCTGTTAAAAAAGTATTATGAAGATTATTGCTTCGAGAAAATGAGAAGGCAATTTAAGGAGAATGGTTCCTAATGAATGAGGTTAGAATTTTTATTTCTGTATTTGTTTTGAATTTTCCGATTTTTTTGTTATGTACCATACCTTTTTTAGAAAAATTAAAGATTAAGTTATCGTCACTATTATTGATCATTGTGGTTAACATCATGTTTTTAAGTTTGTTTTATGTGATGATCGATATCTATTTTGCGCAAACAAAGTGGGTAGATACGATAGGCATGATATTATTTTATATGCTATTTCTATATGAATATAAAAAATGTTTTGATATTGAATTAGCAAAGCTTATTTATGTATTTTTGATTGCTCAGGTTTATGCAAATATGTTAAATATTGCTTCTCAATATCTTTCTGCTCATTTCTTTCCTGAAAGCGTAGATGAGTTTATTGCATTACCTCAAACTCTTATTTTAGGAGGATTTATGGTAATCACTTATCCATTTGTATATCAGTTTTTGAAAAACAGACTACATGATGCATTGGATATGATACCTGTGAAAAATTTTTGGCAACTTTGTATTAGTCCGATCTTACTTTTTATCGTTAATATGATTTATTTGAGTACGTTTGATCAATTTACTTACCATGATGTGGAAGTGTTTTTGATATATATATTAATGATCATCAGTGGATTGATTACTTATTTTGTTTCTTTACGAATAGCATTAGATGCTGCAAAGGCTGTATTATTAGAATCAGAAAGAGAAGCTTTAAAAGATCAAATGGAGCTACAGACGAGAAGTTATTTAAATATCATTCAGATGCTGGATGTAACGAAAAAGGCACAGCATGATTTACATCATCATATGGCTGTGATTCATGCATATTTAGAACAAGATGATCAAGCGTATTTAAAAGAATATCTAACGCAATATATGCAACAATTACCAAAAGAACAAGATGTTGTCATATGTTCGAATTATGCGGTAAATGCAGTGGTTCAATATTATATATCTTTGTTGAAAGATAACGATGTAGAAGTAAATTTAAAGTTAGATTTTTCAAATGCAGAAGGGATATCAGATGCGGATTTTTGTATTATATTCGGAAATCTTTTTGAAAATGCAGTCATAAGTTTAAATAAACAACAATTAGGTCATAAGTTTTTACATGCGGAATGTAGTGTTATCGCAGATAATTTTATGATTTTAGTAGAGAATTCTTGTGATGATCATTACTTGAGAAAAAAAGGCATAGGACAGCGTTCCATCTTAGCAATCGCAAATGCAAATCATGGAACAGCTCGCTTTGAATTAAACGAACATGTGTATGAAAGTTCAGTAATGTTAAGAATTAAGTCTTAACGATCACAATAGGAAATAACGAGATCTCAAAAAAAGAGTTCTCGTTTTTTTTGTGCAATAATAGCCAACCGTACAGTTTTCTACAAGTGAAATGCAATTTACTACCATTTAGTTGAGATTGAGATGGGTTCCTAAGATAATAAAACTATATTTATGATAAAAATAAATATACGGGGAGATGTTATCGATGAATTCGGAAAACGAAATGAGAGAACTAGAGAGGCTCAGAGATGAAAATAAACGACTAAGTACCTTGGTAGAAATTGATTGGCTGACAGATATTTATAATCGTGGTGCAGTAGCAACCAAAATAAATAGCTATTTAAAAGCGAATCAGACAGGTGTTTTATTTGTGATGGATATCAATCGTTTTAAAAAAATCAATGATGTATATGGTCATTTATGTGGCGATAATGTATTGCGTAATGTCGGTAAGATATTAAAGCAGATAGCGCAAAACGAGGGAATCGCAGGACGCATTGGTGGAGATGAATTCATCTTATTTATTATGGATATCAAAGCATCTTTTATGATCAATGAGATGGAACATAACATTGAAACAAAGCTTTCTCAAATAACATATGGAAAGAAACATATACCGTTATCGATTGCGGTGCGTGGAGCTATATCAGAAGAACAAGATACGTATGAAACACTTTTTCAAAAAGCTGATCAACGCTTATTGCGACAGAAAGAGCAATTAAAGCAATATCCCAGTACCATACGTGACAGTATTCATAAGGATAGCTTTCTGATACAGCAGGAGCTCAAAGAAACAGATATGTGTCAGGGTGCTTATTGTCAACATTATGATGCATTTAAAAGCATCTATCGCTTTTTAGAGCGATGCTTGAATAGAAGTGAACGTCATATTTATTTGATTTTGTTGACACTGTCAGAAGATGACGAACAATTGCCTTATGAAAATCAAGAGGCATATATGAAACAGTTAAATGATGCAATACAGCATTCTTTACGTATCGGTGATGTGTTTACCAGATATAGTAGTTGTCAATTTCTGATTATGGCAGTGGATACAGATGAAAAAGATATTGTTTCTATTGTAAATCGAATTAAAAAAACGTTTTTTGATAAGGAACAAGATAGTGTAAAAAAGATGATCCTGTATCATAGTTTTCCTTTAGAGGCGGTAGCTCATGATGGACATATACAGGGAAATTAGGAAAGTTTAGGTGAAAATTATGAGTCATAAGAAAATGAAAATATTATTGATAGGGGCCTATGGGACATTTACCAATGATCTGATCCAAAGATTTTATAAAGAAAAACATACCATTTACCTTATTTGTGGAGAAAATGTAAAGCATAAAAGTAGAAAAGTTTTCGAACAATATAGTTTCTCTTATCAAAATAGTAGTATGCGAAGAATCATAGAAAGTATCAAACCGGATCTGGTCTTGTATACAGGGGTATTTGATCCTTTATTTGAATGGAAAAATATAGAAGCTGATTCTGTACAATATATTGCTTCTTTGATGAATGTGCTATTGGCTTGTGAACAAAATCAAGTGGAACGATTTGTGTATTTATCAAATGAAATGGTATATCAGGAAAATTATACGTGTCTGATTACGGAAGATGAAACTATGACACCAAAGACTTTTATTGGTAGAACGTATGCGCAAGCTGAAGAACTGATCAAGAGTTATCAAAGTCATGGTATGATGCAAGTTACTACATTACGAATTGCACATCTATATGGTATGGTAGAAAATCGCAAAGAGTGTAACGACATCGTTCATAAAATAGCACTTGATATCTTAACAAAACCAACTTTGACTTGTAGACAACATTGTACTTATCAAATCACTTATAGAAAAGATGCAATGGAAGCTATTTATAAAATCTGTATGGAACCGCATTTGAATTATGATTGTTATCATATTGCAAATAGTGAAAGTATGAATGATGAAAAAATCGCAATGATGATATTATCGATGATACAAAAAGATATTTATATCGAACATTTGGATCAGCTAACTTCAGATATTCAATTAGATCAATCCAGATTTCAGAATGAATTTGAGTTTCAATATTTGATAGATTCTAAAGAAGGTATTCAAAAAGTTGTTCAACATATCATGGAGCATAAAGAAGATTTTTTGACATTCGATGAGATGAGAGAATATAGATATCGTACACTATGGCAAAAATTAAGTGCAAGTGCGAAAGTGATATGGCCATATATGGAAAATATCGTTGTATTGCTGTTCATGTATTTTGTTTCTTATGGAGTGTCTAGTGATGTATTTTTTGGGAAAATCGATTTGTTTGTATTGTATGTTTTATTGTTTGCGGTAGTGTATGGAAAAGGACAAGGGGTTTTTTCTGCCTTTTTAAGTGTGTTGGCATACTTTTTCCACTTCTCACGATTATCTGGTATGTTTGAAGTATTGATTAGTTATGATACTTATGTTTGGATTGCACAGTTATTCATCATTGCGATGTCTGTTGGTCATTTACATGATCATATGGTTATGATCAAGGATGATAAGGATGAAGAAATACAGTTCTTAACGCATCAATTAAAAGATATGCAAATGATTCATAACAGCAATTTGAAAGTGAAGGATGTATTGGAAAATAGGATCATCAATTATGATGACAGTTTAGGTAAGATATATGATATCACAGCACAACTAGATAGTATGGATCCCAGAGATGTTATTTTCAGAGCAGCTCCGATGTTATCAACGTTTATGGAAACAAAGGATATTGCGATATATCAAATTGTCAATGACGAATATGCAAGGTTATTATCAGCGACAAGCAAACGTGCGAAATCACTTGGAAAGTCCATACGATATTGTGAGATGGAATGGATGCAAGCTTTCCAAAAACAGGCCGTATATATCAATAAAACGTTACATCCGCAACTACCTTCTATGGCAAGTGCTTTGTATGATGATCACCATTTAGATTTGATCGTAATGGTTTGGGGGTTGCCAATGGAGAAAATGACGAATTATCAAGCAAATACGTTGTCTGTCTTAAGTTTAATGATGAGTAAGGCATTGGGACAGGCATCACGTTATATGAAGGCTCAGGAGGATCAAAAATATGTAGAGCATTCTGCATTGATGACCATGCCGGCTTTTAAAGAATTAACAAAAATGTATGATCATGCGATGTCCAAAGGGCTATGTGATATTGCCTTATTTCATGTGGATAGTAAGGAGGAAGACCTGATTACAAAAGCGAAACAGATTGCTAAGCTCTTAAGAGTGAGTGATTTTCTGGGATTGGATCAGCAACAACGATTATGTATCCTTTTAACAAATACGTCCCAAGATGAGGCAGAGGTCGTAAAGGAAAGATTATTTCAGCATGATATCATTGCGAGTCCGATAAAGGTTGGTGATGAATTTGCTTAGTTCAGATCAGTTTGTATTATGGATCATAATTATGCATCTCATGATTGCTGTAGGATATGTTATTTATGGCTTTATCAAAGGCAAAGATCGAAAGAAGTATGTGATCGTGGCGATCATCATTGCCATAACACCTCCAATAGGCCGTGTAATCTTTATCGTTGCGCAATTATTATATAACATCTTATTTGCTAAGGATATCGATAGAGATGCTGTAAGTTTTTCTAAGAAAAGAGTAAAAATTTATACTTTACCGGATGAAGAAAGAGAATTAAATGTCGTTCCTGTCAATGAGACCCTGGCTGTTTCTGATAAAGGAACTCAGCGTCAATTGATCTTGAATGTATTAAAGGATTATTATGATCATTCTCTGGCAACCATTAGCGAAGCGTTGCACAGTAGGGATAGTGAAGTCAGTCATTATGCAGCATCGGCTTTGATGGACGCAATCTCAGATTTTCGTTCTACTGCGCAAAACATGTTACATGCCATGCAAAAACATCAAGATGATATGGAAGTTAAGATGATTTGTTTTTGTTATTTAAGAGATGCTTTGAGAAAGCGATTCTTACCTGGCTTGGAATATAAAAGTTATATTTACACATTAAATGATGTATTAAAAGAGATGGTGGATTTTGATGAGGATCTTGTGGTACCCCAGTGCTATGAAGATATGGCAGACTTCTTATTAGAATTGAAAGATTATACCAATGCCTATCTATGGTGTGAACAGTTAAAAATGCAATATCCGTTTACCCTTTCTTATTATAAAAGCGCAATGAAGCTGGCTTATGCAGAAGGGAATACTTCCTTGTTTTTTTCCTTGATAAAACAATTGGAAGGCTCTGATATCAATATTGACAGCATAACGTTAGACTTGATTCGAACCTTAAAGCATTCATGAAAGGGTGAGCAAAATGAATTATGTTTTTGAGATGTTATCAATGCTATTCCTGTATTTGATTCTTTATTATGCGATACCATTGATGATGTGGAAAGAGTATTTAAAGGATAAGTCTTATATTTATCGCTTTGCTTTTGTTAGTGTGGTACAGACATTTATCGTAATTCAGTTGGTATTATATTTACAGTTATTGCATCTATGCAACGTTTATACGATCACGATTTCCTACATAGTCTTATTTTATTACATACGATATTATAAACGATGGTATTTGATGAAGGAAATGATGACTTCATTTGGATGTGATGTACAGAAATTAATCTTTTCTACCATGGGAATGAAAAGTTTTCTATTGATTTATTTTGAAAAAGGTTGGCTTTGTATCAAAAAAGCATTCATGCCCTTGCTTCAGATGTTGAAGAGGCATTGGCTGGAAGCTTTGTTACTGACATTGATCATGGGATATGGGTTTTGGTATTATTCCTATGGCGTAATGCATTTTAATCATTATGGTTTCGGTGATTTCACAGTTCATCATTCTTGGATCATAGATATGAAAAAAGGAATTTTATTCTCTGATGGAATTTATCCTATGGGAATGCATTGTCTTGTCTATTTTTTAGATATGTTCAGTATCTTCCCTTTAAGGAATGCAAATCTTTATTTGGGTTTATATCAAAGTATGGTCATGTTTCTTATGTTATATGTGCTTGTTCGCTCCCTTTGTAAAAGTAGGATATTACCATTGATCTCTGTGTTGATCATGGCTGCACTTCATGTGTTTGATATCATTCCTATGGCAAGGATTCAATGGACCTTACCTCAAGAAGTAGGGATATATAGCGTGATAGCAACAGTATATTTTCTATATCGTTATCTTCATCAACCAATGGAAAAAAAGCCACAGAAGTGGTATGCGATACGTCAAGATCTTGGAAAACAAGCGTTATTACAACCGGATCTGATCTTGTTTGGAATGAGTGTTGCTTTAACCATATGTATTCATTTCTATGATACGATTTTAGCGTTCTTTCTTTGTGTGGGAATCGCTATCGCATATATCTATAAAGTGTTAGCAAAGCGTTATTTTCTTCCTTTATTGGTTACATGTATCATGGCACTGATCATTTCTTGTGTGCCTTTTGGCGTAGGTCTGTTGGAAGGAAAAGGGATACAAGCTTCTTTAAATTGGGCAACGGATGTCATGGAAAATAAAGATGTAGATGGTACAACGCTAAGCGCTACTGACGCTATTAGCCAAACAGAGAAAACGGATAAAGAAAAGGATAAAAAAGCGGAAACAGCAAAGCAGATCACTGTGCAAAAAGCCATACAGATCATGTATCAAAGTATCACACAAACGATATTCGGACATACATGGGGAACATGGTATATGGTTGCTATGGCAATATGCTTTGTCCACGCACTTCTTGCTTTAATGAAAAGACAGTTGTTGATGTTTTCTAAGATGATATCTATCATCTTACAAGGTCTGTTGTTGATTTTCTTATATGATATGTCCTTATTAGGATTACCTATGTTGGTAGCACAACTTAGAGTCTATGTGTTCTTAATTCTTCATTTTGCGATGGTTGTGTCTATGACAGCAGATATATGTTATGAGCTTCCTTATGTTAGATATCGTAAAAAAGCATATATCGGTATGGAAACATGCAGTTTGGCAGGACTTCTCTTCTTTACTTATGCTATTTATGATCAAGGTTGGGATGATAAAAAACTATATCAAGAGTTTACAATCTATAATGATGCAATCGATTGTACGAATCAAATTAATCATCAATTTCCTGATAATCAATGGACTGTGATATCTACGATATCTGAATTAACAACAACCAAAGAACACGGATATCATTATGAATTGTGGGAATTTTTAAGAGATATTGAAAAAGGAAAATCGCAATATATTCCTACGCAACATGTATTCATCTATGTGGAAAAAAAGCCCATGGATTATGCAAACTATGTTTATTATAATGACATGAAAATAAATCAATTCAAGTTAAGTGAAAAAGAAGCAAAACGCAAATTAAATTTAGAAAATCAAACAGATGATATCTATAAGGGAAGTGATCGTGTTTCTATTTTCTCTAAGACCTATGTTTGGTGTCAGATGATGTTGAAGATGTATCCTAACGATTTTACGATTTATTATGACAGTGATGATTTTGTATGTTATCAACTTACGCAAAATCCATTTCATCTTATTGATTTGAGTATACCGTTGGATGATACAGATAGAAAGGTGTGGCCAGCTTATGATTAAGAAAGAGTATTATGTGATTAGTATTTTGATCATGGTGATGGTATTGATCATGTTTCAAAGTCTTGGTGTTGCGACCTCTCTTTTCCAACAAGAGGATCAAAATGTTTATACCAAACAAACGACCTTATATGAAAATAGTGCAATGACGAATTATGAAGTCACTGATCAAGAAAACATCGCCATTTATGATACAAACGATTCCTATATAAAAGATTGGGCTATCGAAAATAAAATGACCTACCATATGTATGAAAATATAACGGATATGTTACAAAGTAAAGCAGAGCTTTTGATCATCGATCCCAAGGAGCTATCACAAAAGGATTATGATGAATTATATGATCTGAAGTTAGATGGGAAAGTTTTGGTATTCACGAATTTACCGGCTGAATCCTATTTGAAAAACGATAAGGTCAAAGCATTATTGGGTATTGAAGCATATAAAGGAAAGAAAGAAATTCACTATATCAAAGTGTATGATGGATTTTTCATTGGGCAAGAAACGCATTATCAAGAGGATGTCGATTTAGTGATACCTTATGTTTCCTTAAAAAGTGGATATAAGGTCTTTATGGATGGTTATTTGGATAAAGAAGCGGATATCAAAAATGAAGAAATGCCACCTATCTTTTGGAGAAGTTATGTTCATGAGGGATTGGTATATGTCATGAACAATGATTTTATGGAGGATAACACCATAGGTAGAGGGATTCTAACCGGGATATGTAATGACTATATGCCGTATCATCTTTATCCTGTAGTAAATGCAAAGGCTATGGTGTTGGTGAATTTTCCGATGATATCCAATGAAAATCAAGAGGCATTGGAAAAACGTTATAGTAGATCCTCCATATCATTGATGAGAGATGTGGTATATCCCCAATTGATTTCTATCATGGATCAAATAGAAATGAAAGGAACCTTCTTATTCTCCAGTCGATTGGATTATACACAAACAACCCCGATCGATGAAGATGCTTTATCCTTTTATATGACACATTTGAATAGAGAAGGTGCGGAATTTGGGTTATCGGGTATTCAACGAAGTTCCTTATCTTTGAAAGAGAAGTTATCACAGGATCTCAATATCTTTCAAAAACAATATCCGCATTATGCGTTCCATGTGTTTGCGGCAGGTACGCAAACACAAGCACAGTTAAACGCTTTATCCAATCAGTTTCAAGATTTAAAAACCTTTTTTGTGCCGGATCAATTCTCTGAGCGGTTGTTTGGATTTTTAGATAAGAAAAGTCTTTTTATCCGATCCAATTGGACAATGAATCAATATACCTATGTAGATGATTTAAAACTGAAAAGTTTGTTTACATCGTTGGGTATGTTAAATATGACAGTAGATATGAAAAATCTTATCTATCCTGAATCAGATAAGGATGATTGGACCGTATTAAGTAAAGATATGTCTCGATTTGCGAGTACGTATTTAAAACCATATCAATCATTTGATCATACACTGTTAAGTGAAACCGATCAACGTATTCGAAGATTTCTAGCGATGGATATGACTCACAAGAGAGTAGATCAAAGCATAGAAGTTTCCATAAAAGGCTTTGAGGAAGAAGCGTACTTTATTTTGAATTTACATAATGAAACTATTGAAGATTGTGATCATGCGACATTTGAAGAAGTTGATGATGGTGTGTATTTGATTCATGCAAAGGAAGCATCGTTCACAATACATGTAAAGGAGGCAACATCATGAGAATATGTATGATCGTAGAAGGTTGTTATCCTTATGTTGTCGGTGGTGTATCCAGTTGGGTACATGCGATGATCAAAAGCTTTCCTCAACATGAATTTATCATTCATGCGATCGTCGCAAATCGTTCTGTAAGAGGAAAATTTCTGTACGAATTGCCTGAAAATGTGGTAGAAGTCAGAGAAATCTATTTAGATGATGATGACTATGTAGGGCCAATGGATTTTAAAAGCAAACGATTGTTGAAGCTACATGAAAGACGATTATCAACGCTTGGTAGAAGAGCGTTACAATCTTTATTTGAAGGTAGTGATGTAGATTTTCATCAATTGTTTCAGATATTCCAAAAAGATCATTTTTCCATAGATGATGTCTTAATGGGACAGGATTTTTTAGAACTTGCGCAAGGTTATTATCAACGTGCTTATCCGGAAATTGTATTCACCGATTTCTTATGGACGCTTCGCTCTATTTACCTTCCTTTGTTTTTCACCTTGAGAAGTACACCGGCTCGTGCGGATGTATATCATTGTATTTCAACCGGTTATGCAGGTATCTTTGGAACAATGGGAAAATATCTTTATCCGGATAGTCATCTTTTGATCAGTGAACATGGAATTTATACAAGGGAGAGGGAAGAAGAATTGATCAAAGCATCTTGGGTAAAAGGTGTTTATAAAAATATATGGATCTCACAATTTCATAAGCTATCTTATTATGCTTATCAATGTGCAGACGTTGTAACTTGTTTATTCAAAGGAGCTAAGGAATTACAAATAGAATTGGGATGTCCAAAGGAAAAGATAGAGATTACACCAAATGGTATCGATATGGAACCTTTTGCGCATTTAAAACGTAAAGATCCATGTGATGAATTTATTCATATCGGTGCGATTCTTCGTGTGACTCCGATCAAGGATGTAAAAACGATGCTTATGGCATTTCATTATGCAAAGAAAGAAGAACCTCGTTTAAAGTTATGGGTGATGGGACCTTATGATGAACATATCCGCTATTATGAAGAGTGTTTACAAATTGTACAACAAATGAAGATTCAGGATGTAGTCTTTACCGGAAGGGTTCAAGTTCATGAGTATCTGGGTAAGATGGATATGACGATTCTGACAAGTATTTCAGAAGGACAACCACTTACGATATTGGAAAGCTTTGCGGCAAAGAAACCCGTCATAGCAACCAATGTAGGAAACTGCTATGGATTGATCATGGGAGAAGGTAAGGAAGAAAAGGCTGCCGGAATCCTGACGTCTATCATGGATGTGAATGGTATCTCTCAAGCAATCTTAACGTTGGCAAGAAATGAAAAGATGAGAAAGCAAATGGGAGAAATCGGTTATGAAAGAGTAAAGGAAAGCTATCAGCTTCCTATGTTGAAACAAACCTACGAAAAGCTATATGGAAGATGGAATAGAGGTGATACAACATGGCAGGAATAGGAATCGATTTACATAGAGTATTTAAAAAGCAAACCATTGTTTCCGCCTTGATCGGTGTTGGATACAGTACAATAGCGACCATTGCGCCGATGTTGGTCATCATGGCATCTTTATTGTTTATGTATGCCTTCTTGGGTTATGATTCCGTTTTATATTTTGATAGAGAATTATTTGCTTGTTCGATCCTCTATATCTTCATTTTTGCGTTATTGACAACATCGCCTTTTAATTCTGTCATATCAAAATATTTGACTGATAAGATCTTTGATGAAGAAATTGAAGATGTATTGCCTTGTTATTATGTTGGATTACTAATGAATTTGTGTTTCTCTTGTTTGTTAGCCATACCGTTTTATATTTATGAGGTATTGGTTGGAGGAGTTGCGATATTATACGTGTTTACATCTTTTGGTTGTTTTATCGCTTTATGTATGACCTTTTATTCCATGTTATATCTATCAGTGACAAAAGATTATAAAGCCATTTCTTTGTTTTATACGATAGGGGCAATCATTGCATTTCTTGTGGCAATGATTGCGGTATCTATGTTTGATTGCTTAGTGACATATGCCATGTTGTTAGGACTTAGTGTAGGTTTTACAATGATAGCTGCTTTAGAGTTTTCGTTGATCAAGCATTATTTTCATGATCATTCACGAAACTACACAGGTGTTTTTGAATATTTCAGAGGATATTGGAAACTGATCCTCGCAAATCTTCTTTATGTATTAGGGTTGTTTGTGCATAATTTTGTGTTCTGGTGTGCACCCACTCATCTTGTGGTCGCCAATACTTATGTATGCAATCAGCCTTATGATATGGCAAGCTGTATTGCTATGTTTACGAATATCAGTGCATCGGTCATTTTCATTACTCAAGTGGAATTACATTTTTCTAGGCGTTATAAATATTATTCAGAAATGGTGATTGGTGGCAGACTTAAAGACATTCAACAGGCAAAAACAAGAATGTTTCGATTATTATCTAAGCAGTTGTTAACATTGGTACAAGCACAATTTAGCATCTCAGTGATTTTGTTTCTGTTATGTATGATCTTATTACCACAATTCGGCTTTTCCGGTTTGACTATGGATATTTATCCATCCCTTGCGGCAGGCTATTTTGTATTGTTCTTGATGTTTTCCGGAATCATCTTTCTGTACTATTTTGAAGATTTGGATGGTGCATTATGGACAAGTGCTGTCTTTGCGTGCGTTACCTTTCTTGTGTCTTTACAAGCGATGCTATATGCACAACCTAGATGGTATGGTATCGGCGTTTTTGTAGGAGCGATATGTGGATGGAGCATTGCTTATTTTCGCTTAAGACATTGTGAACAAAGCATTGATGCCAGGGTATTTTGTAGAGGTTCCGTATTAAAAAAACGATATCAACAAATGCCAACGGACATTGTCTATCATCGAGAAAAGGAGTGTGATTGATATGAGTTTTATGACAAGCTTGATGATCGTTTTGGTAGGAACCGGTATGCTGTTCATGATCTTAAGAAATGTTTATCAAAAGAAGATTTCAGAAAAGCATGGCGTCCTATGGATCTTTTGTTCGTTATTGATCATCCTTGGTGGTTTATTTCCAAAGGGTGTCATATTGATTGCGAATTTGTTTGGTATCGAATATGCACCTGCGGGAATTTTTACCTTTGCGATCATTCTGTTATTGATCCTGGTATATAAAGATACGCAGAAGATTTCCGGATTGACCATACGTGTACAAGAACTCTCCATGCAAATCGCCTTATTGAATTTGGAAAACAAACGATTGATCGAGGAAATGGCAAAAAACAGAAAGGTAAGCAAATCAGAATTGATGGCAGGTGAGATGAATGAAAAAGAAGATCTTATTCACGATTAACACCATGGGACAAGCCGGTGCTGAAAAAGCAATGATCGAGCTTATGAAAGTATTGGATCCATCCTTATATGAAATCGATCTATATGTCATGATTCCAAGAGGCGAAATGTTTACCATCTTACCTAACTATGTAAATATTTTAAATCCAAGTTATGATACAAATAGATTGTTGGGGAAAGAAGGAAGACGCTTTCTATACAAAACAACCATAAAGGCCTTATGGTATCATGGAAACTTTTTGACACATGCGCCTTTTATGATCAAAAACATATGTCAACAGAAAGCTCGAGGAAAGCTACAGTTGGAAAAATTGTTTTATCCTATATTATCAGATGGCGCAAAACCGTTGAAACAAACATATGATTTAGCAATTGCTTTTTTGGAAGGAGCCTCAGCTTATTATGTCGCTGATCATGTAAAAGCCAAAAAGAAGGTTGCTTTTATTCATATCGATTATCAAATGGCCGGATATACCCCATATATGGATCGTCATTGTTTTGATCGATTTGATCGTATTTACGCAGTATCCAATGAGGTAAAGGAAAAATTTCTTCAAGTGTATCCCCAGCATAAAAATAAGAGTTTTATTTTTCATAATATTATCAATGAAAAGGAAATCAAACGTGCAGCTGAAAAGGGATCAGGATTTCAGGATGATTTTACCGGTATGAGGATATTAACAGTAGGAAGACTGCATCCGCAAAAAGCGTACCCTATTGCGATAGAAGCACAAGCATTGTTAAAACAAAGAGGCTTAAACGTTCGCTGGTATGTATTGGGAGAAGGCAGCCAACGAGTAGCATTAGAGAAATTAATCAACGATTTACACTTACAAAAAGATTTTATATTACTTGGGGCAGTAAAAAATCCTTATCCTTACTATAAGGAATGTGATCTTTATGTGCATGCGACTGCCTTTGAAGGAAAAAGTATAGCAATCGAAGAGGCTCAGGTGTTGGGAAAAGCGATTCTTGCCAGTGATTGTACGGGAAACAGAGAACAAATTCAATCTGGTATCGATGGTGAATTGGTCGCATTGGATGTAGAAGCGATAGCGAATGCAATTCAACGTTTATATCGACATCCCTCCTTACGGGTACGCTATGCGAAACAAGCATTACAAAAGCATTTTGATTATGAAAAAGATGTGGCGAATTTATTACATCTTATGAGGTGAAGTAATGGAAAAAGAAGTATTGATCATTATACCGGCGTATAATGAGGCACAGGCGATATCACCTGTATTAAAAGAGTTGAAAACATTAACCAATGCATTTGCGGATATTTTGGTTATCAATGATTCCTCTGCGGATCAAACCTCTAGAATCGTACAAGAGGAAGGTATTTTGGTAGCTTCACAAGTATTTAATTTAGGCTATGGATCAGCATTACAGACCGGATATAAATATGCCATACGATATGGATATCAATATATCATACAATTAGATGCGGATGGACAACATGATCCTATGAACGTCTTACATATTTATGAAAGATTAAAAAGTGATCGTAAACCTGATATCGTCATTGGTTCTCGCTTTTTAGAAGGTAGTCAATCCTTTAAAGTATCAGGTATCAAACGAATGACCATGAAGTATTTTAGCTTTATCATTCAGCGATTCGGACATCAAAAAATCACAGATCCTACCAGTGGTCTACAAGGATTGTCACGAGCAGCGTTTCTTTACTATTCTTCCTTTAATTTATTTGATAATCAATATCCTGATGCAAACGTACTATTGCTTATGAGTTTATTAGAATATCAGATTGAGGAAATTCCCGCAATCATGTACGCAAGAGAATCAGGAACCAGCATGCATAGCGGATTAAAACCAATCTTTTATATGTTGGTAATGAATCTATGTATCTTTAATGTAATCTTACGAGTGAAAAGGCATAAAGAGAAAAGGAAACTAAATTATGAGAAACCTGCTATGTAGGACATATCGATGTAAACTGACGCATCCCAAAGAAAGTTATGAACCCTTGCATTTAACTGAATGTGGGTGGTATATGATTTCAAGGATAGAATTAAGCGAGCATATCATCTTATCTCCTCAATTTCTTGGAAATCAAAATGGTTTAGAGTTATTGGAAATCAATTTGATGAGATATCGGGACCGATCATTGAGTACGCAAGCTCTGGCTCAATTGAAACAGGTATTTCTTATGGTACGTGATGCGAAAAAGAAAATGATCTTACGGTTTACCTATGATATGGTAGGTGCCTGTATGGAAACAGAACCGGATAGCATTTCTGTGATATTAGAACATATGGAAAACTTATCTTGTTTGTTTTATGAATTTCAAGATATCATATATATTTATCAAGGTGTTTTTATGGGAAGTTGGGGAGAAATGCATGATTCTAGATTTGCGAATAGCGTGGATATTCAAAAACTATTTCAAAAATTGATTCAGGTAACTCCTGAAAATGCTTATATCGCTGTACGTACACCTGCCTTGTATCGTATGATCACTCGTAGCATGAAAGTCTGTTACAAAAAAGATTCGCAAAAAGGCAAAGGATTTCATCGCTTGGCTTTGTTTAATGATAGCTTTGTTAGCTCAGCTACGGATGTAGGTACTTATGGTTTTGTGAAGCAGAAAGAAGCCCGTCACTACTTTGAAAAATGGACAAGAGAAGATGAATTGAAGTTTCAAAAGGAACTTACCTTGGCTACACCAAGTGGTGGAGAAACCAGTGCGCTTTATACAGATATGGATATGGAACAAATCGTACAAGAATGTTTTGAGGCAGGGATAAGCTATTTGAATCATGAATATCATCCGGATGTGATCAAGCGTTGGAAAACAGAAAAGGTGATGAGTGGGGATTATCGAGGAAGAACTTATGATGAATACATTGGTAATCATATGGGATATCGATTGGTCATTCAGGATAGTATGGTTCGATATTTTAAGGAATGTATGAAAATAAGCATCACGATCATCAATAAAGGCTGTGCACCTGTATATCGAAAAAAACAACTTAGACTTTTATGCATGGGATCAGATCATGAGCATTTCTTTATACATAGTGATTCAGATATTACAGGCTTGAAAGACACATCGCTTACAATGGAATTTTGCATTGCGCATTCTCTTTTGAAAAGTGCTGAATATGAAATATACGTTCAGATCGTAGATGAAGATGTGAACCAAATACTTCCTTTTGCCAATCAAGGATTTCATGAAGAATTAGGGAATGAACTTGGCCATATCATCTATAAAAAAGGGCATTCAAAATGAAATTATCTTTGGTCATATCGATCGAACAAGCGTTGTTGACAGAATGTTTAGATAGCATACGAATGCAAACGGTAACGGATTACGAGGTATTGGTTTTGATAGAAGCGTGTAACCAAGCACATATAGATCTTTGTAAGCATTATGCATCCTTGATGCCTCAACACGTTTCTTTGATGACACGATCAACGCAATGTCTTGAACATACTGCCATCCAACAAGCAAAAGGCACATATATTCTTTTTATGAAAGGGACTGATATCTTTTCACATCCAAATGCTTTGAAAGAAGTGTTTTATGCGATAGAAAAAGAACCAGATGTTATTATATTGCCTATTTCCGCATGTGATGATCATGGAAAACTGTTATGGAAACAAAATTTATCCAATGTCGAGCCACAAGCAACGATCGGAGGTACCTATCATCAGATGTTAAACCAGGCACTGTTATGTCCCAGAGTTTATTGTAGTTGTTGTAAACGTTCTATATTGATCAAGCATCATTTATCCTATTATCCGGGTGTTCGATTAAAAGCGTTATATTTTATGCTAGTTTGCTGTAAGTTTTTCCATACATACGAAATGATACAAGGGCCTATCTATCAACCACTTAGATATCCTTTGATACGACCTTCGAAAGATCATTGTCTTTCAGATATACTATTTTTGATTGAGATATTTATAAAGGAACAATCTGATATGGAATATGATATGAAATGTTTTATGGAAGCTTATCTTATGAACTTATTTGAAATTGCAGTGTTGATATATTCAGATCAAAAAGATCCATCAAGATATCAATGGAAGAAACTATGTGATTGTGAAAGCCTATTTCATAAGGAAGATCGCCATCTTCCTATTTCCTTAAAGTTTGTTCATTGTGTTAAAAAATTTCGAGCTTCGGATCAGAAAAAAATCATAGATCGTATCACGATGTTACAGTCTTAACTTTAGAAGGAGGTCCTGTATATGAAATTTTCTATTATCGTACCGGTGTATAATGTAGAACGCTATATCAGAAGATGTTTAGATAGCATCATGATTCAAAATGATCAGGACTTTGAAGTTCTTGTGATCAATGATGGATCCAGTGATACTAGTGGCGCTATTTGCGAAGAATATGAAAAACAGTATGATAAAGTGAAGGTTTATCATCAGAAGAATAAAAAATTATCGGAAGCCAGAAATATAGGAATACGATATGCAAAGGGGGAATATTTGTTGTTTGTGGACAGTGATGACTTTTTCCTTCATTCCAATGTCATATCCTTACTTCAAAAAGCCGTAAAAGATCAAGCGGATATCGTGTTATTCCCATTTGCACGTTATGATGAAAAAGATCAATGGATCAATACGGTCGATTATTCCCAAATTCATGAAGCTACTACCTTAGGAGAGGTCTATCTTGATATGTATGAACATAATGTATTCTATCATAATGTTTGGATCCGCTGTTATAAACATGAAATTTTTCAACAGCATCATTTAAGCTTTTATCCGGGCATTATTGGAGAGGATACCAGGTTTTTGTTTGAAAGTTTGCCTTATTTCCATACGTATGCAATGATAGATCAACCATGTTATGGATATCGTATACGAGAAGGTTCCTTATCTTATTCTCCGGATAATCAAAATGTTTATGATCTTTTGGAAACCATCAAGTACTATCCCGCAGATATCAAACAGTTGGATATTGCTATGACTTCCTTTCAAAATGAATATCTTGCTTACTTATATGTTGTGATGTTAATGATGTATGTTAGGATCAAGAAACCGGATCGTAGGCTTTGGGATGAAATCGTAAAAGAAAAAAAGCGGTTAAGTTATCATAAAAAGCCACTTGTACATGCCATTGATATGACGCAAAAGCTCGTTGGTATGTCAACGGTAAAAGTTGTGTTACGATTGGCGAATCAATGGATCAGATTGAAGAACAGGAGGTGTTGATATGAAAAAGAATGCTGTTTATATCATCAATTCCTTACAGAATGGTGGAGCTGAAAGAGTTATCTTGACCCAAGCAGAATATTTGTTGTCAAAAGATATCGAAGTCACCATCATATGCCTGAGAAACTGGATTCAATATGAATGTGATCCCAATATAAAGGTGATCACACTTTGTCAACAAAAAAGGTTTACCGCTATACACTATCTTAGTAAGCTTCCATATCTGGTAAGCCAATTAAACCATGTATTGCATCGTTTAGCAAAAGAGTATGATGTGATACTACTTTCAAGTCATTTATTGTATCCCAATATCATCACCAGATTATCTTCGTACCATCAAGCATGTTTGTATGTCATTCATGCTTCCCAACTTATCGTACCATACCATGATACATGGTTGTATCATCGCTTTCTACAATGGCTCTATGGAAATGCGAAGGTCATTACCGTAGGAGAAGGTTTAAAACAAGAAATGATGGAAACCTATGGGCTTCATCAAGAAAAACTTCGTGCCATCGTCAATCCTTTGGATTTTGAAAAGATAGATCAACAGCTGAAACAAAAACAACATTATCCAAGACCATATCTATTATTTTGTGGTAGACTTACTGCGCAAAAAAGAGTAGATCGTTTGATCAAAGCATATCATCATGGCAAATTTTATGAAGCGTATGATCTTGTCATCGTGGGTGTTGGAGAACTACAAGCAACATTAGCAGAACAAGTGCAGACATTAGGATTAAAAGAACATGTTTATTTTGCAGGATGGCAAGATAATGTTTATGCTTGGATGAAGAATGCTTCTTTATTTGTATTAAGTTCGGATTATGAAGGTCTTGGCATGGTACTTTTAGAGGCATTATATTGTGAATGTAGAATCGTATCTACCGATTGTCCACATGGACCATCGGAAATCATGGTAGGTGAATTAAAACCATATCTTTGTGAGTTACATTCTGAAGCTTTAGCTAATAAGATGAAACTTGCATTAACAACACCTTATCCTAATGATTTAAGAAGCTACACAACAAGATTTCATGTGAAAACCAATGTAGAAACTTATATAAAAACGTATCAAGATTGGTGTGAGGATGCTTTATGAAATTATTGAAAAACTATTTATACAATATGAGCTATCAATTATTGATCATCATACTTCCTTTGATATTGGCACCTTACATCTCTCGTGTGATTGGTCCAGAAGGAGTTGGGGTGTATTCTTATTCCTATTCAATCGTGACCTTGTTTGGATTATTTGCCAATTTGGGTATAGCGAAATACGGTAATAGAGAAATTGCCAAATGTGGAGATGATCGCAAGAAGCGTAGTCAGGTCTTCTGGGAAATTATTTTTATCAAACTACTTTGTTCTGTAGTCGTTTTTCTTGGATATTTCGGTTATTTGAACTATTGTGTCGAACAAAATCAAACGGCATTCTATTTTCAGATCTTTAATCTGTTATCCTTTATGGTAGATATATCATGGTTTTATTGGGGAACTCAAAATTTTAAATTGACAGCATTAAATTCCGCAATCATGAAAGTCCTCTCAATCGTTGCGATATTTATGTGTGTCAAAACCAAATCAGATACATATTTATATGTCGGAATTTTATCCTTCAGTGCTTTCTTGATCCAATTTTCACTATGGTTTTATTTACCACGATACATCGATTTTCAATTTCATCTACAGCATGTCATACAAAAACATTGGAAACATATCTTATTGTTGTTTCTCCCGGTGTTTGCGAAATATATTTATAATTCTATGGATCGTATCATGTTGGGCTCTATCGTGAATATGGAAGAAGTAGGTTATTATGAAAATGTACAAAGTATCACCTTGACGATAACCAATGTATTGACGGCACTGGGCGATGTGGTGATGCCACAAATGACCTTACTATATGCGCAACAAAATCATGATATGATCGAGAATTACACCGGTTGTGCCTTTCATTTGATTACGTTTTTAGCAATCGGTGCCATGTTTGGCTTTATCGGTGTAGCTGATACGTTTATTCCGATGTTTTATGGAGATCAATTTCATAACTGTATCAAGCTATTACAATTGATTGCGCCAACCATTGTGTTTGTAGGATATTCCGATTTGATAAGAAATCTTTATCTTTTACCGAAATATAAAGATCGAGAATATGTAGTTGCGTTGATATTCGGTGCTATTGTTAATTTTGGTATCAATGCTTTTTTGATTCCACATCTACAAAGTGTCGGTGCAATCATCGGAACCCTGTTTGCGGAATTTTCCGTTATGTTCTTACAGGCATGGTTGATCCGAAAGGATGTCCATTTTCTATCTTATATGAAGAAAACACTAGTGTATTGTATGTTTGGCTTTGTGATCTTGATATCATCCTCACTGATCCAAATGTTGCCGATCAATATGATACTGAATTGTTTGTTGCAAATCGCAATTGGAGGAAGTTTATACGCATTATGCGTGTATTGGTATTTAAATACTTATGAAAAAGCAATATGGAATACGATGAAAATAGTACTGCATAGAGGGTAAAGGAGTAGTGTATGATAAAAGGATTAGATGAACATTTGATAAAATCATATCAAATCAATGATCAAACAACATGCATAGAAAAAAGAATCGATGCGATCGATTTACTGACTCATCGTCGTTTGGATATTGCCGCAAAATACCTATATATTGCTTGTCAACAGGACAATGTACTTTCTTCAATCGGCGAATGGGTCTATCGAAATCATTTAGATGTATTAAGCAATGGAAACTTCCGTGAACCAGGCGCAGAAGATAAAAATAGTTATGAAGATTATGTAAATGAATTTGATCAATTGATCTCATCCATCAAAGAACATGGGTTTCAAGCAGAAAAATCTAAGATTCCGGTAGGTAAGTATGGTGTTGCGATGAATGGAGCACATCGGATCAGTTGTTGTATATATTTTCATCATAAGATAGATGTCTTGTATTTTCCGGATTTCATTTCCGTTTCTTATGATTATTTGTTTTTTAGAAAGCGAGGATTATCCCAGGATGTTTTAGATCGTATGGTCTTGCAATATGCCCAATTGAAAAAGGAGAATTTATATGCTTGTTGTATTTGGCCTCAAGGTACCCATGCAATGCCTTTATCTAAGATCATAAAACAGTTTGAAGCGTATGGAACCATTGTATATGACAAAAAAATACCATTAACCTATCAAGGATTGGTCCACTTTATGATAGAGCTATATGGTAAGGAAGCTTGGACAATGGGATATGAACATAAATACAAAGGCATTCATCATAAAGCAATGGCTTGTTATAAAGAAAAGAATCCGTGTTATTTATTATTGTTCGAAAAAAAGAGTAAAGAAGAAATCATTACCATCAAAGCAAAGATTCGTGAAATCATGAACATTAAAAAGAGTGGCATGCACATCAGTGATGACGAAGAAGAATTGATGCGTATTTTGCATTTATTGTTGCATCCGGAAGGAACTTTTTTTCTAAACCATATAGACTTTTTAAAGAAAGACCTGTTAGTACAAATGCAGAAAGAAGAGGTTCAACATGCCTTATTAGATCCATATGCTACTTTAGCGTTTTATGGTCATGGAAACACCATTAGAACCAATACGGATGATATAGAACAACACTTTGATATGGAAATGGATACCAGAAATTTCATCATTTATATGGGGATGAAATTTATGACACTTTCCTTTGTGAAAAAGCAATATCCTCAATTATGTAAAAAACTGCCTTCATTAGAAAAGAAAAAAGAAAACCGTTATGTTATCATGTTTCATAGACTCTATGCAAAAGCAGATACTCTCGCCTATTATATATTAAAAGCAACAGGATTACATAAGATACTTTTGTATTGGAAAGAACATAAAAAATGAATGTATTGAGGTATCATGCGATATACTAAATGAGGAAGGAAGTGTTGGTATGAAGAAACTGCCTCCAATTGCTAAAGTTTATGAGGCCTATAGCGCAATCGCAGATCATAGAGTAGAAATGCATCCACAATTTGCTTATGTAAAAAGTAGTGATGCTACGAAAACCTATACCGTAAAATTTCAGGGAAATGAATATTCCAGTAATGATCATGCCACCGTTTGGCAACATTATGGAGGTTATCCTATATTGGCAGTCTTGATGCTACAAAACAAGCTCCCTCTTGATCAAACTCTGTTGCCGTTTTTTGAACATATCAATTGGAATAAGTGGAATGCGCAGTATCATCATCAATATGATGAAGTCCTTAAAATTTTTTTTGCTGATAAGAAGGAACATGCGACACAAATAGAATCTTGTATGAGATCTTGTTTGAATGCATACGATGCCTTGGATATTACCATCAAAGGAAATCGTGCAAAATTTATCTAAAACATCAAGGAAATCAATTTGATGTTTTTTTTGTATGAAAAAGCGCTTTCAGTTTATCATGAACAAAACATACTTAAGAAAAAGGAAACACATAAGGAAAAAGATATCGTGATATGACTGATATAGGACGTTTTATGTGAATTATTTCGCAAATTTAGATTTACGAAAAAAAGGGATAGTGGTATAATAAAAACGTTACTTAAGGAGGATTTTACTATGGCAAAAAGAACAGTAAAAGATTTAGATGTTGCTGGTAAACGAGTAATCGTTCGCTGCGATTTCAACGTACCAAGAAAAGATGGAAAAATCACAAACGACAATCGAATCATTCAGGCTTTACCTACGATCAAATACCTGATTGAAAATAAAGCTAAAATCATTTTGATGTCTCACCTTGGAAAAGTTAAAACAGAAGAAGACAAAGCAAAAAACGATTTGCGTTGTGTAGCTGATCGTCTTGCTGAACTAGTTGATACGAAAGTTACATTCGTTCCTGTTACAAGAGGCGAAGAACTGGAAAATGCGGTTGCTGCATTAAACGATGGTGAAATCGTTGTTATGCAAAATACTCGTTATGAAAAAGGCGAAAGCAAAAATGATCCAGAACTTGCTAAATACTGGGCTGGTTTAGGTGATATGTTTGTTGAAGATGCATTCGGTAGTGTTCACCGTGCTCATGCTTCAACTGCGGGTATCCCTTCAATCCTTCCTAATGCATTAGGATTCCTAGTAGAAAAAGAAGTTAAAATGTTAGGTGCTGCTGTAGATACTCCAGTACGTCCATTTGTTGCTATCATCGGTGGAGCAAAAGTATCTGATAAGATCGCAGTAGTTGACAATCTATTAAACAAGGCTGACAAAGTTCTAATTGGTGGAGGTATGGCTTATACATTCCTTAAAGCAATGGGATTGAATGTTGGTAAATCTTTGGTAGAAGAAGACAAAGTAGAACTTGCAAAAGAATACATCGCAAAAGCAGAAGGAAAATTGATCCTGCCTGTAGACCATGTATGTGCTGATGCATTTGCAGAAGATGCAAACACTGTTGTTGCTGACAACGAAAACATTCCTGCAGATTACATGGGATTGGATATCGGACCTAAGAGCGTTGAACTTTATAAGAATGAATTAGCTGGTGCTAAGACTGTTGTATGGAATGGACCTATGGGTGTATTCGAAATGAAACCATTCGCAAATGGTACATTACAAGTTTGTACAGCTATTTCTGAACTAGAAGGTGCTACAACTGTCATCGGTGGTGGAGATTCTGCTGCTGCAGCAATTCAGTTAGGATTTGCTGACAAATTCTCTCACATCTCAACAGGTGGAGGGGCTTCTCTGGAATACATGGAAGGTAAAACATTACCTGGAATCGCAGTTATTGCTGATAAATAAGAAAGAGGAAATCAAATTATGAGAAAACCAATTATCGTTGGAAACTGGAAAATGAACAAAACCATGAAAGAAACAAAAGAATTCATGGAAGCTGTAGATGCAGTTGCTGCAAGTGAAAATGCTACTTTTGGTATCGGTGCTCCTTATACTGCATTGACTACTGCTGTAGCAGGTGCGAAGAACCTAATCATTGCTGCTGAAAACTGCCACTTTGAAGATAGTGGAGCATTCACTGGTGAAATTTCTGTACCTATGCTACAGGAAACAGGTGTAACTCACTGTATCATCGGTCACTCTGAACGTCGTACGATGTTTGGTGATACTGATGAAACGGTAAACAAAAAAGCAAAACGTTTGATCGAAGCAGATATTACTCCAATCTTATGTATTGGTGAAACAGAAGCTCAATATGATGCAGGAGAAACTGAAAAAGTCATCCGTGATCAGTTGACTGGTTCTCTTGCTGATATGTGTCCAAAATGTGTTGGAAACATGGTGATTGCTTATGAACCAATCTGGGCTATCGGAACTGGTAAATCTGCTACTATGGAAGATGCACAGAAATGTTGTGCTATCGTTCGTGATCAGGTAAGAGTTATGTATGGTGATGAAGCTGCTGAAAATGTACGTGTACAATACGGCGGATCAGTTAAACCAGGAAACATCGTTGAATATATGGCTTGTCCAGATATCGATGGTGCATTGATTGGTGGAGCTAGCTTAAAAGCTGATAGCTTTATCGAAATCATTGAAAAAACAAAATAATTTAATAAAAGACCTATGATGAATATCACAGGTCTTTTTATATATCTTAACTTTTTAATATTTTTCTAGGTATCCAACCCATGGTACCTTTCTTTTTCACAAGGACTTGATCTCCACAAGTAGCTACTATTTTTACATAATCACCTTTTCTCACTGGCATACGATAAGTTGTAAAATTGTCAACATGCATCTCTTTTCCACATTGATAAAGAAAATCCTTAGGGATCCAAAAATCTTTTCCACTGGATAAATGACGACATAGATATGTTACCTCATCTTTTTTTAATACCGTGACTTCACTATCATGCCATGTAATAAAGAAAGGATCTTTATTCTCAGGAAGAAAGGTATCTGTGATTTGTGCTTTTTCCAAGTCATCACTATGAGCATAGGAGAATTGATGGTGATCGATCAATAAAGCATTTAATTGACCGGCATCTTTTACTTCATTACCTCCATCTATGGTGATGATATGGCGATATTCATCAATTCTTGGGTTAAAACAACAAATACCTTCACAATATTCACTCACTGGAAGATGCCCCACAACAACGTATTTATGAAAGCTTCGTTCCTCTTCGAAAAAACGATTATGGGTCATGATATCTCTCATATCTTCTCCATATTGATGTTCATTTAAAATAGCAGCATGTCCAAAGATAAAATCTTGGGTTTCTATAACATGAGGGAGTGCGTCCACAAATTCCAATTCTTTTCGAAAATGTTGCTTGAGCGCTTTACAATAATCATGCATGTCGATATCTTTATGAAAGGTAATACCAAGCGTAGCTGCCATTTCATGTAGAATACTATTTTTTCGATTCATCAAGACTTCTTTTAGAAATTCTAAGCGATATTCATATAATACGTTCTTACAAACAAAATCACAATTTCCCATCATTGGATGAACATGAGGATGTTGAGAAAGCTTCATGATTTCATAAAGTGTTTCCATGTTATAAGAACCTTTTTCTAATAAATCTCCAACCAAAAACAATTCATCTTTATCCATATCATAAGCAATCTTATGAAGTAGCTTTTGAAATACAGGTAAATTAGCGTGTATATCACTGATTGCGATGATTCTACGCTCTGGGTCTACCTTTATTTTTTGTGATATGATAGATCGATCGATCATAGATACACCTCCTATCGTTCCTTATTATAAAAGATTTTGATATCAGATACCAGTAAAATATCTTTTTCTAAATATATTGAAAGGAATATTTGATTTTGTTAAACAAATAATCACTATTGACTTTAATAATATTAAATGTTATATTAATAATGTGAAAGGATGAGTGAGTTATGGATAAATTACCGGAATGGATGATTCAACTGGATGAAGAGGATGTTACTTTTATCAAACGTTTCTTATTGGCAAGTGGGTCATTAAAAGAAATTGCAAAGGAATATCATGTATCCTATCCAACAGTGCGATTACGTTTGGATCGTTTGATACAGAAAATAGAAATGAATGAGCAAGTGATGGAGGAGCCATATATCGCTTTCATTAAGAAGTTGGCCTTAAATGATAAAATAGACTTTGATACAGCAAAACAACTCATCCATGAATATCGAAAGGAAAAGGAGGGGAATTGATATGGCAATAGGAATCAATGTTCTTATTCAAGTAAGTTTTTTGGTAGGGCTGGTATTACTTCAAAGATATCTAGTGAAACAAGAGTCAAAATGGCTTGGTTGGATCATGCCAATGATCTTTTTCTTACTATCTTGCTTGGTAGTATTGGGAAGTTTAACTTATTCTAATCATTCAACTACAGCAATGTTGGATGAAGCTGGTAATATCATAGAAGAAAGCGTTGTAGTAACCAAGCAACCATGGATCGATCAACTACTTCCTATGATCAGTTTGTTTCTTATGTATAATGTTCCTACAATTGTATTTTCAGCAATGTGCATTGTGGAACATAGAAAAGATAAGGGAAAACAGCAATTAAATAAAATGAGCATACAAGATTTGTGAAAAAAAGGAAGAATGATTTCTTCCTTTTTACATATATTGAGCAATTGTATGATCTAATAAATCATACATCCATTTTTCAAGTGGTTTGTTTTTGAAAGTTAAACGATTTACTTTTCCTAAATACAAGGTTTGACTTTTCATGCCATTCAAAGGGGCTGCATCATCGCATTCATAAATACAAGCTTTTTTATTTGTCTTTTCTTCAATATATTGAATGATTTGACGTATTGTCATATTGCCTTTTGAAGAGATATGATAAACTCCCTCTTGTTTTGCGGAAGCTAGAAATGCTAAAAAGCGTCCGGCCTCTTGATTAGGGAAAAAGCTTAATTTGGCATCCATGTTATCAATATACATCGGTTGTTCATGTACGATATGATCTACATAGTAATCTAAAAGATTGCTTTCTTTAGCTTCGCCTAATAGGATAGGAAATCTTATTGTGAGAGATTTCTGTGCATCATAGATTTGTGATAACACTGCCTCTGCTTGACGTTTACCTTCCGCATAAGAAAAGTCACTTGCTTCTCCCATTTTAATACGATAACGATAAGGTAGGAAGAAATCTTCTCTGATCTCACCTACATCTTCATAGACAGCAATTGAAGAGACTAGGATATAAGTCTTACAATGAATGCTGTTTAACGCAATCTTAATATCATTGGAACAATAAGCTAAAAAATCATATACAACATCAAATTTTTTGTCGAAAAACGCATCCTTCATAGAATTGACATCATAACGATCGATTTTGATTCTTGTAACCTGATCTTCAAAGGGATCATCATGCATACCTCTAGTTGCAATCGTAACCTTTTGCTTTTTCTTAAGTAGCTGATTGATCAGATGAATCCCTACATCATTTGTACCACCTAAAATTAAAATTTTCATAAGAACCTCCCACTGTTGTTTCTGTTATTTTTATTATAGCATGAAATAACGGTAGGAGGGAGATTATCTGTGATTTTCCTAGGAGGTAGGAAGTAAAATGAAACCAAAATTCAAATAGAACAGGTATAATGAAGGTGAATGAGGAGAGTGTCTGTATGAGGAAAACGAAAAAAGAAACAAAACTTCAAACCATCATAACAAATTATGGAATGATGTTGACAGGGGCTTTGATCTTTGCGATAGCCTGTAACTGTTTTATTGTACCAAGTAGTTTAAACAATAGTGGTATCATCGGGTTTTCACAAATTGTGCGAGAGGTGTTAGATCGTTTTACCTTTATCCATCTGCCAATCTCAACCATTGGTATTTTAAATTTTACGTTCAATATACCTTTGTTGTTGATGGCATGGTTCAAAATATCAAAAAAGTTTTGTATCAATACATTGTTATGTGTTGGTGCTCAGACAGTGTTTTTGACTTTGGTTCCTATTATGGATGAGCCGATTTTAGATATCGTTTTAGCAAATGCTGTTATAGGTGGTATCATTGCCGGAGTGGGAAGTGGATTCATGTTACGTGGAGGAAGCTGTAGCGGTGGTATTGATATACTGGGAATGTATTTAAGTATGAAAATGCCTGATTTTAGTATTGGTAAGCTATGTGTCGTATTCAATGCATGTATCTATGCGGCATGTGCGGGTCTATATGATTTGGAGATTGCGATTTATTCTATCATATACAGCTATTTTATGAGTCAAATGGTAGATAAGATCCATTATCAGAACATCAAAATGAGCGCAACGATCTTCACAAAAGTTGATCATGTGGATAAAGTGATCACTTATAATCTAAGACGAGGTGTTACCTACTGGCGAGGAAATGGTAGCTATACAGATGAAGATACTTATGTCATAATGACAGTGGTGTCAAAACAAGAAGTAAATAAGTTAAAGAAAATCGTACATGAATGCGATCCTAAGGCATTTGTCATCTTTAATGAGGGAATGAATGTAGATGGTAATTTCGAAAAGCGATTGGCTTAGATAAGCATAAGAAAAGCATGGACGAGTGTTCATGCTTTTTGTACGTTTGTTATGTCCATAAATGCTTCTTCGAATTTCTTTTTCGGAACCGGTTTGGAAACAAAGAAGCCTTGGATACAGTCAGCTCCAACATGTAATACGATATCCATTTCCGAGCGATGCTCTACACCTTCCACGGTAACTTTGATGCCGATGCTATGACATAGGCTGATAACAGCACTGATGAAATCCAGATTAAACTTGTTGGCATTGATAGCGGAAATGAAGAGGCGATCGATTTTAACGATATCTGCCGGTGTTTGGGCTAACATTCCCAAGGAAGAGTAGCCGGTACCGAAATCATCCATAGCGATTTTGATATTCATAGCACGTAATTGATCAAAGGTATCCTTTAACGCAACCATATCTGTGACGAAATAGCTTTCCGTCAGTTCTAATACGATATGTTTTGGATCAAGTTGATGCTTTTCCAATACGCTTTTTACATGATCAATAAAATGATGATCTAGCATTTGAAGATAAGAGATATTGATATTCATGACAAAATCAGGAATATAAGTGATCCATTCTTTACAAGTCGCAACTGCAGTTTCTAAGATCCAACGACCTGCCAATGTCATTAACCCACTGCTTTCCATCAAAGGAATGAATTCCGCAGGAGATACATTACCAAAATAATCACATTTCCATCTTAATAAAGCTTCCGCACCCTTGACCTTCATGGTGGAGGTATTCAATAATGGTTGATAATACATTTCAAAATCTTGCATATCATTTAAAATCGCATTTTGTAGATGCTCACTCAGTTTCATGGAACGAAGCTTTGATTCGATCAAATCCAAGGAGAAAAAGGTAAAGGTATTTTTACCCTTATGTTTACTGGCTTCCAGAGCCCCTGCAGCATATTTGATCAGATCTAGATAATTATCACCATCTTCATTGATCATGGCAATTCCAGCTGATGCAGTACAATAATATGGTGTACCATCAGCGGAATGTCTGGTGTTACAATACGCATGTAGTTTTTGATATAACTCATATACCATTTCTTTTGTGGCGCCTTTATAAACAATGGCAAATTCATCTCCATCAAAACGATACATCATCGCACTATCCGGTAAAAGCCGTATCACGGTTTGCGCAAACTGGCGCAACACAACATTGCCGAAAATATGATCATTCAAAGCATTGATACGTGAAAAATCATCTAATCCCAAAAGCATGATACCACCACTGGCATTTTTATCTTCTAGATATTGACTTACATATTTGGTGCATTCACTTTGTGTAAATAAACCGGTGATACTATCGATCTTACCTTTACTACCAAGATTGGTCACTATTCCGGCAAAGACGATAGGAACGCCTTGTTCATCACGTTTTAAAAGGCCACGACAACTCACCCATACATATTCATTTTGACGATTTCTGATCTGATATTCAACATTATGTTCATCAGTTTTTCCATCCATCATTTCATTAATAGAATCAAAATAGCGCTGTTTGTCTTTTTCAAGAATCAATGTTCCCCATAAAGGAACCAAGCCATCTACAAAACGTCCGGGCAAGTCAAAATCACGCAACATATTTTCTGATATCAAAGAGATATCTTTTTGCATATCTACGATATAAATATAATCATCTGTGCTGTTCACCATAGCATCATAAAAAAGATAAGGATCAATTTTAAAGTCTTCAAATAAATCTATTTGTTTATCCATGATGGCGCCTCCGTTTATACTCTTAATATAACATTTTTTTACCTATTTGAATAGCGTTATTTGCGTAACCAATAATATAAAACATAGCATGGTGATGTATAGAAACAGGAAGAACGTGTTCGATTGACATTCTTAAGAATTTATGACGATTATGATTGCTTTATTGTCGATGCTTTTAAATTGCGATACAATATTTTTTAAGATAGGCGGTGATCTTTTGAAGAAAAAGAAAAATATGAAAGTCCGTTTCTTATGCGCCCTCATATTCCTAGCGATGAGTGGAGGCGTTATGTATAGCATTTATCAGCTTTCTGCGGAAAATGGCTATCAATCCAATGAACGTAGTGAGATTGTGACAGAAAAAATAAAAGAAGAAGTACAATCAACGTTGGAAACGTCACCTAAGGGTATGGTATTGAGCGAAAAGATAAAATACTTTGTTATCATGCATTCTCCCTATGGTAGTGATTGGAATGCGAATATACGAAAGCTCGCACATTTCTCCATTTATTTTGGCTTAGCATGTATGATTTATATCACGTTAGCGATCCTTGGCGTAAACAAAACGATGCGTTTTATATTAACCATTGGGATTTGTTTCTGTTTTGCATTTGGAGATGAATATCATCAAAGCTTTACCGGAAGAACCAGTTCCATGAGTGATGTTTATTTAGATACCTTTGGATCCCTATGTGCAACGCTTGGATTGACTCTCATATCTTTTATTCTCAGTGGAATACAAGGACTTGTCAATCTTGCGTACAAAGAACATTAATTCTTACAACATTGAAAGATGGGAAAAATCCATCTTTTTTTGATTTATATTCATGTATAATGAAGATAGGTGATGAATATGTATAAAATTATGATCGTTGAAGATGATCTGGCAATACAAAAAGAATTGAGCTTATTATTGAAGAATCAAGGATATGATGTCTGTGTGTGGGATCTGAAAGAAGATATCTTAGTTTTTTTAAAGAGAGAAGAAGTACAAGTAATCTTGTTAGACATCAATCTTCCAAAAGAAGATGGATTTACCTTATGTACTAGAATACGTACACAAAGTGAAGTACCTATCATCTTTGTGACCAGCAGAAATAGTGATATGGATGAGCTATGTTCGATGACGATGGGAGGAGATGATTTTATCACGAAACCTTATCATCCTTCTGTTTTGATTGCGCATTTACAAGCAGTTATCAAACGATGCTATCAACAGAAAGAAGAACTGGTGTTTCAATATAAAGGAGTTACCTTGGATCTTGCCTTATCTAGAATCATCTTTCATGATAAGTATGAAGAATTAACAAAAAATGAAGTAAGGATCCTTCATTATTTGTTTCAACACAAAGGTGAAATTGTACCACGAGATGATTTGATTGATTATTTATGGGATAACAAATTATTTATTGATGATAATGCATTGAGTGTAAATATGACCAGAATCAGAAATAAACTACATCAGATCGGTGTGGATGATTTTATCGTGACCAAGCATAGGCAGGGCTATTTCATATGAAATTTCGTGATTATATAGAAGATCATGCCGGATTTTTGATCCTATCCTTTCTGTTTTTGTTGATGGAAAGTGTCTTATTGCTATTTCTAGGTATCACACCTGGATTGACCATGATTTTTATGGGGATATGGTTTTGTTTATTTTTCATTTATTTTTTTGTGACTTTTCATAAAAAAAAGAAAAGAATGAACACGCTATATCAGCTAGTAGATCATCTAGATCAAAAATATCTATTGCATGAGGTAATGCCATCAGGTGGGAATTGGGAAGAGCAATGTTATCGAGATCTATTATATGTTGGAAACAAAAGTATGTTGGAACATGTGGCAGATATCGAACGCAATCGATTGGATTATGAAGAATATATTGAACAATGGGTACATGAAATTAAAACACCGATTGCGGCAATGAAGTTATGGGCAGAAAATCAAGAGGGAAAAAAGAAACGGGAAGTTTATACACAATTAGAACGAATCGAGCATTATGTGGAACAAGCATTGTTTTACGCCAGAAGTGAAAATGTAGAACGTGATTTTTTTGTTCAAGAATATGATTTATATGAAACCATGCAAGAGGCATTACTACAATGTAAGTATCTATGTACCAGCAATCGTATACACGTGGTTTTAAAAGAGGTGCATGGCATGGTTCGTTGCGATGAAAAGTGGATCATATTTATATTGAATCAGCTCATTGAGAATGCTGTAAAATATCGCAAACCGGATGAAGAAAGTTGCTTACAGCTTTATCTTGAGCATACAGAAGAGGGGGTATTTCTTCATGTTGCTGATAATGGACAAGGGATTCCTGCACAAGACATTACTCGCATTTTCGATAAAGGTTTTACAGGAGAAAACGGAAGAAAAGCAAATACTCATGCGACAGGAATCGGTCTATATTTATGTAAACGTCTTTGTGATGCTTTAGGAATTACGTTATCGGTTGTTTCTGAGGAAGGAAATGGATGTGATATGATCTTGTTTTTTCCTTCTTACAATTCTGTAAGGGTATTGTAAACAAAAGTGATAAGAGAAATAACATCGATTTGATATACTTGGGGCATAGGAGGAATGACATATGACGTTATTAAAAATTGAACATATACAGAAATATTATGGTCATCATGGAAATGTAACCAAGGCATTAGATGATATCAGTTTTGAAATGGAAGAAGGGGAATTTTGCGCAGTAATGGGAGCAAGTGGAAGTGGAAAGACTACATTGTTGAATGTCATCAGCACCATTGATACGTTAAGTGCCGGCGATATCCAGATACAAGGAGAAAGTATTTGTCGGAAAAGAGAAGATGATTTAGCTGAATTTCGTAAAAAAAGATTGGGTTTCGTGTTTCAAGATTTTAATCTATTAAATACATTGACCTTAGAGGAAAATATAGCGTTACCTTTGACCTTATTGAAAGAACAAGATATCATGGAAAAGGTACAAAAGATGGCAGATTCTCTAGGTATTCAAGCGATATTGCATAAATTTCCTTATGAAGTAAGTGGCGGACAAAGACAACGAGCGGCAATCGCAAGAGCCTTGATCCACCATCCCTCTTTGATTTTGGCAGATGAACCTACAGGGGCTTTGGATTCTCATGCATCGTGGCAATTCATGGAACAATTATGTAAGATAAATGACACCCAAAATGCCAGTATCCTTATGGTGACTCATGACGCCTTTAGTGCATCTTATGCAAAACGTATCCTCTTTCTAAAGGATGGGAAAATTTTCAATGAAATCTATCGAGGACAATTAGAAAGAGCAGCCTTTTATCAAAAAATATTAGATGTTATGACCTTATTGGGCGGTGATGTACATGCGATTCGATAATACATGTCAAAAGAGGTGTACGATCATGATTTATAGTAAACTGACCATACGCAATTTAAAACGAAGCATACGAGAATATTTGATATTCATGATGACAGTTACCATCACTATGATGTTGATGTATGCGTTCAATAGTTTGATCTTTCATGATGAGGTACAGACTTTGATGCGTAATATGGATGGCATTTTAACAGCCTTTGTTTCCGTGAGTGTTCTATTGGTATTTGTTATTGCATGGCTGATAAGTTATGTATCTGACTTTATCATCAAAAGCAGAAGTAAAGAATTCGGTTTGTATTTGTTATCGGGAATGAAAAGAAGCACTATATCCAGAATGTTTGTTTTGGAGATGTTTCTAATGGGACTTGTGGCATTATTCGCAGGATGCATTCTAGGCGTATTCTTTTCTGAAATACTAAGAGCAATGATTGTTTCTATCTTTGATGTAGCCTATACATTTCACCTTTCCTTTTCATTTAAAACATTAGGACTGACCTTTCTTTATTTTATGATGATGTGGATCGTGACATTATTTCGAGAAAGAAGAAAAATAATGAAAGTCACCATTCATGAACTATTGTATCAAGAAGAAAAAAACGAGCCTTCTTTATCTCGAACATGGCTTTCAAAAATTGCCATTCCTTTCACGATCATCTTATTTGTGAGTGGGATACTTTTAACGAAAAAAGCCATGCAAGTTATGTTTATAGAATCAAATGATCAAGCATTGCTGTTAGGAATCATCTTATTGATTCTAAGTATTTACTCCTGTTATTACGGTTTTTCTGCCTTACTTGATCAGGTGGTTTTTTCTCAAAAGAAATTGAAATTTACTAAATTCGTCTTGATTATCTATGGACATATTAGAGGAAGAATTCAAAAGAATCGTATGGTACTTGCGACTTTGTCATTATTGATGATCTGTACGCTCCTATCAAGTAGCTTTGCGATAAAATTTTATGATGAAACCATGTATCAAATCGATGTGGGTGCACCTTATGACATTCAAGCTCTTAAGGATAAACCTCTTGATTTAGATGCGATGCACACATATTATAAGGATAAAGGCTATCAAGTAAACGAACATGTCTATTGTTTTTATGATTCAAGTGACCTTCAATATGATTTCAAGGATACCATAAATAAGCAGAAAGATTTATACATTTCTTATATGAAAGCAAGCGATTATCAAGCATTATTAGAATTAAAAGGTTATGAATATCGACCTATTCAAGAAGGGGAATATGCTATTTTATGTGATAAAATTGAAAAAGAAAAGCTAGATAATGGTCGTGTCATATTCGAATTGAAAAAACAGGATACATTATTAAAATATAGCTATTCAGATCAAAAGAATCTTTGGAATATTAACAATGACTATATCGTGGTATTACCTGATCAATACCTGGAAAAAGCAAATTCGATAGGATATAGTTATGTAGCGAAAACGAATAAAAAAACCAAGATAGAAATGCAAGATGAGTTATATGCATTGTTATCTGATTATGATAGTATATTAAGTTTGCATGTAAAAGCTGATTATATACAACTATCCTTATTAAGCACTGTGACCTTTACCTTTGCTTTGTTTTATATGGCTTTCGTTTTTATTTGTATCAGTGCCACCATTGTCGCAACACAGCAGGTGATGGATGCCTCTAAACAAAAATATGAGTACCAATTACTGCATAAACTTGGAATGAGCAAAAAAGAAATTTATCAACATGTAAGAAAACAAATCGCACTTTACTTCTTTTTACCGATGCTGTTACCGATCATATATATCATACCACTCCTTCCGATCATGGATTTACTATTTCAAGAATTATCAGGATCAAGCAATATTTATTTCGCCTGTTTCGTTTCCTATATTCTCTATATGATCATATATTTTTGTTACTATCTGTTAGCCTATATCGGTTGTAAAAGAAATCTAGAGATGGAAGGATAACATGGTTTACTTTTTCCATAATTCTGTTATACTGTATGATAATGTAAGATGGAGGTATGATTATGTTTCAAGATCTATTTTCAAATCTGATTTATATATTACCCGCAGTTATTATTGCGTTATCCTTTCATGAATTTGCCCATAGTTTTGTAGCTTATAAGCTAGGAGATGTATCACAGAAGGAAAGTGGAAGACTATCGCTAAATCCTTTGAATCATCTAGATCCGATCGGAACCCTTTCCTTAATTATTTGTGGATTTGGATGGGCCAAGCCAGTACAAATCAATCCTTATTTCTTTAAGGATAGAAAAAGTGGTATGATTCAGTCCGCAATGGCCGGACCTTTGGCAAATTTAATCGTCGGATTTATTTTCATGTTATTGATGGGGCTGACCTTAAAAACAGGAATGGCCTTTTCTAATCAAATAGGTAATTATTTGTATTTGTTATGTTACTATACTGCTGTTATGAATGTCGGATTAGCTGTTTTCAATCTGATTCCTTTGCCACCATTAGATGGTTCTAAGATTTTAATGGGGATATTAGATGAAGATACCTATTTCAAGATCATGCAATATGAACAATATATTTCCATTGTACTGATTATTTTATTGATCGCAGGTGTTTTAAATGGTCCTTTAGGATATGCAAGAGGTGCTATTTTAGACTTCTATTCTACCATTGTTTCTCATATTTTGTTTTAATGGATCAGCAATCTTAGGGTTGCTGATTTTTTTGATATAGAAAAAGAAAACCAATCAAATTTATGTTGGTTTTCTTTTGTTTGCTGAAATTCAGCTATATATTTAACTGTAAAATGCCAAAGTGTGTGTAATATTAGGAAGTAGGACACTTTACAGGTAAATAACTTTACTCTACCGTTACAGATTTAGCTAGATTACGAGGTTGATCTATTTCACAACCACGTAACTTGGCAATTTCATAAGCAAGGAGCTGTAAAGGAATTACGGTAAGGATTCCTTGAATCAGTTTGTTTGTTTTAGGTACTTGAATGATTTCATCATAATCATGATGAGATACCTGTATGTTATCACCAACCAATAATAAAATATAGGCTCCACGTGCTTTCACTTCTTTGATATTACTCATGGTTTTCTCATATAAATCTTCATCTGTTGCCAAAGCGATGACCGGTGTACCTTTTTCAATCAAGGAAATGGTACCATGTTTTAATTCGCCGGCTGCATAGGCTTCACTATGAAGATACGAAATTTCTTTGAGCTTTAGACTACCTTCCATAGAAAGGGAGTAATCTAATCCACGCCCGATAAAGAAAACATCATGATGGTCATAAATCTTCTCAGCAAAATGACGATAATCCATATCGATCATCTTCCTCATTAAATCATATAACTCATGTAATTCTTTGGTAATCTGATTTGCTTCTTCTTCATCTATTTTTCCATGAACATAAGCAAGATAGCAGGCAATCAAAGATAATATTGCAACTTGTGTACAATACGCTTTCGTTGTCGCAACACAAATTTCAGGTCCGGCTTTTGTATAAATAACGTGGTCTGCATCTCTTGCAATCGTAGAACCTATTACATTGACAATGGCAAGTGTCGTAATATGATGTGCTTTTGCCAATTGTAAAGCGGCAATCGTATCAGCGGTTTCTCCAGATTGAGAAATCACGATGACCAAAGTTGAATCAGTGTAAATAGGATCACCATAACGATACTCACTTGCACATACACAATCCACTGGAATTCTTGCCTTACTTTCAATCAATGATTTTGCAATCATTCCAGCATACATTGCACTACCGCAAGCAACGATATGAATATGATCAAAACGTTTAAGATTCGGCATTGTATTCAATAAGTCCTTGATACTAACTTGTAATAAAGAATCGATCGTTCTTTGCACTACATCAGGCTCTTCATGAATTTCTTTGAGCATGAAATGATCATAACCACCTTTTTGAATTAGTTGCACATCCATTTCACTTATCAGTGCATCACGATGAAGTATCGTGCCATCTAATTCACAAATACGAATGTCATCTTTTGTTAAAATAGCAATCTCTTCATGTTGTAAAATAAGATATTGATTGGTATAAGCGATAAATGCTGAAATATCACTTGCTAAGAAATTCTGATGTTCCCCAATACCCAGAACAAGGGGAGAATGCTTTCTCATAGCATAGATGGTATCTAGATCGTCATGAAATAAGATTGCAAAGGCAAAACTTCCTTTAAAATGATGATAAGCTTTTGCTAATGCTTTTATCTTATCTTTTTCCAAGTAATAGCAATAGTCAATATAGGCAGCGGCAATTTCACTGTCTGTTTGGGTTTGAAAGGAATATCCTGCATTTTCAAGTTCTTCCTTTAATTGGTGATAATTTTCAATGATGCCGTTATGAACCAAAGTAATTGAACCACTTTGATGAGGATGACTATTAAGTTCACTTGGTTCTCCATGAGTTGCCCATCTGGTATGTGCAATTCCTATACATCCTTGTTCGATAGCAAGCTTTTTCAATTTATCTTCTAAAAAACTAACTTTACCTTTTGCTTTCACAATTTTAATTTGTTGATCGAAAGCGAGTGCTAAACCGGCAGAATCATAGCCACGATATTCTAGAGCATGTAGACCTGCGATTAAAACACTATTTGAGATCCTTTTTGATCCCACATAGCCAATTATTCCACACATATTTTATGTTCCTCCATGATAAAAAAGTGTGTGTTGAGAATAGTTTTTGTAGCGTATGATTTTGCTTTTGTCTATTCTCTTTCGATCCACATAACCGTAGCAGTACCCGCCGAATATTTCGATAACTGCTATCCTCGTCAACCCGTAGGTCCAGGCGCTCATTACTATTACCCACGATCCTCCTTGGTAAAATAATAACTGTTAACAGTATACTATAATTTTTTGGGAATGCAACACCTAGGTTTGAAAGGTTTGATAGATACAGATAAATAAAATAACTTGTAATTATTGTATGATAATGTCAAATATCGCTTTATTTAAAGGATATGAAAAATAAATGTGAAGAAAGATTTTTCTGAAAATAAAAAACATAAAAAAATGAAAAAAATTTAAGTAAACGCTTGCAATAAAAAAAGAGATGGTCTATAATTGGTATAGACCAAGTGGTATATACCACTATGGTAGGAAGAAAGGCAAAGCCAGAGTGATCTGGTGACGCAAAGCTATAGGGTCTATTTCAGAAAATACGACAGCCAGTTGCCGAAGAATAAAGCATGTTCAATGGAGGAGAGAGAAGCATGATTAAAACTTTATTTTTAGGTGCTATGGCACTATCAAAGGGAAAAGCTATGAATTGCATAATGGCTATATGCAACTCTATCAAAGTAGTAGAGACAGATATTTTGGCTAAATGGACGTCTTTGTTTACGAGATCCCTAGGTAATGAAATTCCAGCAATGATTTAATATTTACTATCGGCTAGGGTAGTGAATGATTTGCTGAGGATGGAGCTGTTGAGTTTTCGAAAACTATGGTAATTTAAGGTTTGTCATATGCTATATGACAGGAAAGTATTAGGAAACATAGACAGTCTAAAATCCCACGGAAGTTAAGCTATAAAGTGTGTAGGGAAAGGCTGTTTTTTCCTGTTGGTGGCATAGGTCTACGCTTAGATATCTTCTAAGTGTCAAAAGAAACGATCAAATCCATCTATATGAAAAAGAACGGGTGTGGCTTATGGAAGAACATAAGAAAAAACAAAGTGTTTTAATGGAGCATGTCGCTAGTATGGAATTTTACCAAAAAGGCGATGAGCAACCAATCCAGGTTTTCCAAGACCTTAATTTTGAGGCTATGGAAGGTGAAGTCTGGGCTATTATCGGTAATCGAGCATTTGAAGTTCGTTTATTGCTTGAAATTATCGCAAATGCCAGACCATATAAAGATGGTAGATGCGTTTTGAATGAGACAGGGATGATGCGCAAAAAACGGTTGATTTTGCCACATGTCTACTATATCGGTAGTACCAACATGATGTTTCAAAACATGACTGTTTTGGAGTATCTCCTATTCATAACAGCAAAGGAGCCAGGTAGTGCGGATGAAAGGAAGCAACGCATTACCAAAGATTTGCAGGATATGAATTTGATAGATTTATCGTCAAGAGAGATTGCTACATTATCACCATCTGAGAAAAGCGTAGTAGAATTAGTTGCAGGCTATTATACGGAAAGCAAATTGATCATTTGGAATCTTGCTAGACTATATTATGATGAGAAATGTATTTTAGCGATACAAATGATTTGTCAGGAGTTGCAAATGCAAAAACGTACACTTATCTTTTCATCTTTTGATTATCGGATGGTTGAAGCATGTGCAACTCATATTGCACCTCTTTATGATGGTAGATTCTTATGTAATTTAAAAGTGGATGAATTTATTTCGACTTGGGATCATCTGAGCGCTGTCATTAAGGATGAAAGGGCAAAAGAGATGGAAACTTATTTGATGGAAGTTTGTCCACAGTATGAGTATCGAAGGGAAGGAAATACATTAGAGATCTGGGATCGTAATCACAATTTCGCTGCCTATGATCTGATTTGTGCAACTTTAGGAAAGCACTATTATTATCCTAAATTTGTAGAACAGCATCCATATTGTGTAGAAAATGCGTGGAAGGAAATAAGATATCAGCATGAGCAAAGTCGAAAAGAAAACCAATCATAGATTATCTTATATAGAGAAAAAAGAGAAAAATCAGAATATCATTCGTTATGGTATTTTGGTTGGATTCATTTCTTTTTTACTCCATCTTACACTACAGACATTGACACGCAGTGTCTTAACAACAAGTTTTCCACAATACATGATGCCAAGTTATTTTTCAACGATAAGCCTATACATCTTGATCGCATTCATTATGTATATCGTTTATATGATTCGCTACTATGATTTTCTTACTTTTGCGGAGATATCAGCAAATAAGTGGTATACTTTGGCAATCAACGGATACGATCCATTGAAGATGACATTGACAAAGTTATTGCTTCGATTAAAGGAAATTATAATCTATTACTCCATAGGATACGTTGTCACGATCCTTCTAACAATGCTGATGCAATATCCATTTATTGTGAATTATCTCATATCGCTCTATATCGTGGGCTTAGTGGATATCATCTTTGTTTCCGTAGTTACAATGGTTTGCTCATTGTTTATCACTGAGCAACGTGATGCAAGAATCGTTATCATTTTAAGCGCAGTTATCATTTGGCTATTGCGTTTAAACAGTGGATTTTATCATTTAATTAGTAATCCGGTGAACATACAGAACATTACCCATCTGTTTGATTACTTTGGTCATTCTAATTATCTACTGTACTTTTTGATTGTTGTTATCATATGTCTGATCACCCTAATCATCCGTGCCAGAAAAATCTCACAGTATACAAATTTCCCCTTTTATGAAAAAGACATGGATCTGGATGATGGAGAACGTATTGTAATACCGAAACAAGATAGCTATGAAGATGTTGTAAATCAGTTTATAAAAAGCCAGCATCATAAGGGATTAGATCAGCTGGTACTCATTGCCTTTACGGCTGCCATTATCATAAGTATCGTGATTAATTTGTTTATGCTATTTGTTTCCTCAGCCTCACCTGAGAAAAAATCAGAGTTGTTTGGACAAATTGCTTATGTCATGGAAAATGATGATTTAAAACCGGATATCAATTGCAATGACTTGGTGTTTTTTAGAGCTATTGAACGTACAGATGAGATCAAGGTAGAGGATATCATACTTTATAGTTTCAATGGTGAAACTCATACAGGCTATGTGTTGGATATCGATAAAAAAATGCAACGTTTAACTGTGGATACACAAAAGACAAAGTCAGCGGATGGTATCTTGATTCGCAGAGAAGATGTTTATGGTATCTATTCTGCTAGAAACCCATGGTTGGGAGTTCTGTTGCTATTTGGTAATACATTAATAGGACGGTTTTTATTCCTCCTTGTACCTGCTGTTCTATTGTATTATTATAAACCTTTAAAAAGTTATTTAAGTCGTAGAAGGATGAGTAAATATCATGGATGAAGAAAAGGCGAAAAAGCCTTTTTTTCTTAGGAAATTCGCAGTTTGAAATAAATTACAGAAATTTGTGAAAATTTGTGAAAAAAGTTGCAGAAAATACTTGCAAAAGAGGGATAATGCGCTATAATAATGTTAATCAATTTCACAATATTGATTATTTTGAGGAAAATAAAGGTAGAAAAGGAGAGCTAATACTATGGGAAATTTTAAGAAATATGTAGCAATGGCGGCATGCGCAGCGATGGCGTTTACCATGACCGCTTGCGGTAGTGATTCATCTGGTGGAGATTCAGGAAATGCAAATGGTAATGAGGTTAAGATCGGACTTAATTTTGAAATTACCGGACAAAATGCTACGTACGGGCAAACTGAGCTAAATGGTGTCAAACTTGCATTAAAACAGGCAAAAGAAAACAAAGATAACAAAATGACATACACAACAGTAGAGGGCGATAATAAATCTAATGCAGGTGAATCTACAACTGTAGGACAGAAAATGCTTTCCTCTGATGGTGTTCAAGCATTTATCGGACCTGCAACATCAGGAGCATCTGCAGCTATTTATGATTTAGCAACTGATAGTAAAGTATTTGTTATTTCACCATCAGCAACTCAGACAGGTGTTACAACAAAGAAAAACGGAGATGTATATGATTATGTTTATCGTGTATGTTTCGAAGATGCATATCAAGGAGCTGCAATGGCTGCCTATACAAAAGACACATTAGGAAAAACAAAAGCGGCAATCTTAAGTGATAGTACAAGTGATTATGCGAAAGGATTAGAGGCAGCATTTGAAAAGAAATTTCAAGAAAAAGGTGGAGAAATCGTATCTAAAAGCAACTATGTATCAGGAGATACTGATTTCAATGCTTCTTTGACAAAAATCAAAAATTCTGGTGCTGATGTTCTATACATTCCAGGTTATTATAATGAAGTAGGTTCTATTATCAGACAAGCTCGTGAAATGGGTATTGATGTTCCTATCGTTGGTGGAGATGGTTTTGATTCATCTGACCTTTCTAAATTAGCAGGAAACAAAGAATACTTAAATGATGTTTATTTTACAACAGCATATACAACAGTCGGAGCATCTGATGAGTTGAAAGCATTTATCGAAGCATATAAAGCAGAATATAATGAAGATCCAAGCATGTTCTCAGCACTTGCTTATGATTCTACAAACTTATTAATTCAAGCATATGAAGAAGCAGGAACTACAGATGCTGAAGCTGTAAAGGCTGCAATGGACAAGATCAGCTTTAAAGGTGTAACTGGATCATTTACTTTTGATGAAACTCATACTCCTAAGAAAACGGCATTGGTTGTAAAACTAATTGATGGTGAACAGAAAGAAGCTGTAGAGGTTGATCCAAACAAATAAGTTAGACAATTGAATGAAAAGCATGTAAAATAAATAGGGGAAAGAGCCTTCTTTCTCCTATCTTTATGTTTAAACATTAATTTTTTTCAAATGAAGGGGTGAAGTTATGACTGAGTTTTTACAACAATTGGTTAATGGGCTATCGATTGGTAGTATATATGCTTTGATTGCCTTAGGCTATACTATGGTTTACGGAATCATCAAATTAATCAATTTTGCACATGGGGATATTTATATGTTAGGAGCATTTATCGGCTTCAGTGCAATTACTTATTTCCATCTTGGCTTTTTTACAGCATTGATCTTAGCGATGGTTTTATGCGCTGTGATTGGTGTGATCATTGAACGTATTGCTTATAAGCCTTTGCGTAATGCAACAAGAATTGCGGCATTGATTACGGCAATTGGTGTTAGTTATATTCTAGAGTACGGAACACAAAAGATCATGGGACCGAATGCGAAACCATTTCCTGCGACTTTGGGAAATGAAGTTATCACGTTATTTGGTATCCAGATTAAGATGCAGCAAATCTACATATTGGTTATTACCATCGTATTGATGATTTTGTTACAGTTTATCGTAAGAAAAACAAAAATGGGACGTAGCATGCGAGCAGTTTCCGTAGATGCAGATGCAGCGAGACTCATGGGCATTGATGTTGATGCAACTATTTCAACAACCTTTGCGATTGGTAGTGCATTGGCTGGTGCTGCAGGTGTTCTGGTTGGATTATATTATAATTCCATCAATCCTTTGATGGGAATGATTCCGGGTATCAAAGCGTTTGTAGCTGCAGTATTCGGTGGTATCGGTATTATACCGGGCGCAATGTTTGGTGGATTCTTTATTGGTATCGTGGAATCATTGGTGACTGCTTATGGAAGTTCATTGTACAAAGATGCAGTTGTGTATGCTATCTTGATTTTGATATTAGTCATCAAACCAGCAGGTTTGCTTGGTAAAAATGTGAAAGAGAAGGTGTAGGCTTATGAAATATATCTTTTCAAAATTAAACATTGCCTGGATCGTATTTACGGCTGTTATTTTAAGTATTTTAACATTCCTTGTAACCGGAAATGTTATCAATGCATATTATCAAAGTACCTTATATACGATTGGAATTAATATCATTTTAGCGATTTCTTTGAATTTGATCATCGGAGTAACCGGACAGTTCTCTTTGGGACATGCAGGTTTTATGTGTATCGGTGCTTATGCTGCAGCAATCATTACGATCGATAATCCAACACTTCCCGGATTTTTGATCGGAGTTGTTATTGGCTCAATCATCAGTTCGCTTGTTGCATTGGTAGTAGCTATCCCAACTTTGCGTTTAAAGGGAGATTATTTAGCAATCGCAACTCTTGGGTTTTCTGAAATTGTACGTATTGTTGTACAGAATATGGAAATTACAAATGGTGCTGCCGGATTATTCGGTATTCCTAAGCTTACGACATGGGGATTGTTGATCGTTTGCATCGTTGTATCCATTTTGATCGTTATGAATTTTTCTAGAAGTGCTCCTGGACGTGCCTGCATTTCCATTCGAGAAGATGAAATTGCAAGTGAAGCTATGGGAATCAATACAACAAAATATAAAACAATTGCATTTATCATCGGGGCAATACTTGCAAGTCTTGCAGGTGCTTTATATGCATGTAACTTCTATGTTGTGAAACCGGACTTATTTACTTGGGCAAAATCTGTAGATATTTTGATTATCGTCGTATTTGGTGGAATGGGAAGCTTTACCGGTTCTATCATATCAGCCATTGCCTTAGGTTTTATTAATATGTATTTACAGCAATTTACCGATATCCGTATGATTATTTACGGTGTCGCTTTGGTAGCAATCATGGTATTTAGACCAAAAGGATTGCTGGGAACCAAGGAATTTACTTTATCTGGACTCTTTCAAAGATTTTCAAAGAAAAAGGAGGTAAAGTAAGATGAGCTTATTGAAAGTAAAGGGGTTAACGAAGAATTTCGGTGGACTTTGTGCAGTATCCAATATCAATATGGAAATCAATCCTCAAGAACTGATTGGTCTTATCGGACCAAATGGTGCAGGAAAAACAACCCTTTTTAATTTATTAACAGGTGTCTATGAACCAAGTGAAGGCACCATTGAATTAAATGTGGATGGAGAAATGATGAGTATTGGCGGTAAAAAGCCATATCATATTACACGTCTTGGACTTGCTCGTACCTTTCAGAATATTCGATTATTTAAAGATATGACCGCATTGGAAAATGTAAAGGTCGCAATGCATAAAAATGTAAAATATGGAACTTTACAAGCTATATTGCGTACTCCGAATTTCTATAAAGAAGAAGAGCGTATCGATTATGAAGCCAAAGAGTTATTGAAAGTTGTAAATCTATATGAGAAAAAAGATGAATTATCTAAAAATCTTCCTTATGGAGAACAGCGTCGTTTAGAAATCGCCAGAGCATTGGCGACTCATCCAAAACTTCTGTTTTTAGATGAGCCTGCGGCAGGTATGAATCCACAGGAAACAAAAGAATTAACGGATTTGATTCATCAGATCAAAGAAGATTTCCATATTACGATCGTATTGATCGAACATGATATGTCATTGGTTATGAAAATCTGTGAACGTATTTATGTACTTGATTATGGTAAATGTATCGCCAATGGTGTTCCTCAAGAAATTCAGAAAAATGAACGAGTGATCAAGGCATATTTAGGGGAGGATATTTAATATGTTAGAAGTAAAAAATTTAAATGTCCACTATGGTGTCATTCACGCATTAAAAGACGTATCCTTAACTGTAAAGGAAGAGGAAATTGTTTCCTTGATTGGCGCAAATGGTGCAGGAAAGACGACACTACTTCAATCCATTAGTGGGTTGCTGAAAAAGACAAGTGGTGATATCATGTTCTTAGGAAAGTCACTGAATAAAACGAGTGCAAAAGCTATTGTAAAAGAAGGAATCACTCAGGTTCCGGAAGGAAGACATATTTTTCCCGGAATGAGCGTATATGAAAATCTGATTATGGGAGCTTATCTTCGTAAGGATAAAGATGGTATAAAAGCTGACCTAGAGGATATCTATCGTAGATTTCCGATTCTTGAGAAACGTATGAATCAGGATGCAAGTACCTTATCCGGTGGTGAGCAACAGATGCTTGCAATGGGTAGAGCTTTGATGGCTCGTCCAAAGATTCTTTTATTGGATGAACCAAGTATGGGGCTTGCGCCTATTCTGGTAAAGGAGATTTTCAATATCATTCAGGATATCAATGATAAAGGAACTACAGTATTATTGGTAGAACAAAATGCACGTATGGCACTTTCTATCGCAACACGTGCTTATGTCATGGAAACCGGAAAAATAGTGATGAGTGGTACCGGAAAAGAGCTTGCGGAAAGCGAAGAAATTCAGAAGGCGTACTTAGGAGGATAAAACCATGTATGTAAGAAACAGAATGACGAAAAATCCTATTTGTATTGGTGTAAACAATAAGATTAGTGAAGTCGTCGATATCATGAATGAAAAAAAACTACACCGTATTCCCGTTGTAAACGGAAAGAAACTTGTCGGTTTGGTAACAGAAGGCATGATTTCCAAAAATGGTGCTACCAAGGCAACTAGCCTTAGCATTTATGAATTGAATTATTTATTAAGTAAAACAACAGTGGATGCTATCATGATCCGTAATGTGATCACAGTTCACGAGAATGCATTTTTGGAAGATGCCGCATTGTTAATGTACAAACATGATATCGGATGTCTTCCTGTAGTAAATGATGATAATGATGTCGTTGGAATTTTAACAAGCAATGATGTATTAAGTTCTTTCTTAGATATTCTTGGATATCGAGAAAAAGGAAGCAGAGTATGCATTGAAGTCAAAGATGAATTAGGAACCATCGGTAATCTTTCTGAAATCTTTGTGAGAAATGATTGTAATATCACGCATTTAGGTGTTTATTCTCAGCATAATGGTTTTGCGGATATGATCATTCGTATCGATACGTTCCAAACAGATGCTTTGGAACGTGATCTTGAGGCCAATGGATATAAGGTATTAAGTATTACAAAAAATCCAAATTAAATTAAAAAAACGTGTTTACTTTTCAAAAATAAACACGTTTTTATTATTTTCTGGTCGCATGATAGTTGTGTGAGAAATCAAAAGCGCTGGCTGGAACGGGTCTACTGTAATAATAACCTTGAATATACGTACAACCCAACTCTTTTAAAATTTCCATTTGTTCTTTTGTTTCTACACCCTCAGCTACATTGTAAATATCCAGTTTCTTACATAAACCAATGATACTTTCTAAGATCATACGTGAATTGTCATTTCCAACAAGGTAATCGATCAATCCCTTATCGAATTTCAAGGTATGGAATACGATATCAGATAAGATGGCAATGTTGCTGTATTTTGTCCCGAAATCATCTAATGCCAAATGATAACCTGCTGACTTGATACTTTTACACATTGTGATGATCGTGTTTCGTTCTATTTCTCCCATGTTTTCCGTGATTTCAATTTCAATGAGATCATGTTCTAACCCAAGGGGATCGATAATTTCATTCATATGTTGAACCAATTGATTACTTAATAAGGTAACTCTGGAGAAATTTAAGGAAATCGGAATCAACGTGATTCCTTTTTTCTTCCACTGTACCAATAATTGACAAACTTGTTCAAAGATAAAGAAATCGAGATAATGAACAAGCCCCATTCGTTCTAAAAGTGGTATGAATTTTGTTGGACTTACCAAGCCGTGGGTATCATCTTGATAACGTATCAATGCTTCTGCTCCTATAACGAGATCATTGTTACTGTCTACTTTCTGTTGTAGATACATAACGAATTTGCCGTTTTCTAAGGCAACTCGTAGTCCTTTCATAGTATCATTTAACCTATTCTTATAATCATCTTGTGGAGAAGTATTATAATAGATTTGTTTATCTAAAAAGCGTTGTTCCTCTGCATTACGTATGAGATTATCTAATGAAATTTGTTTCTCTGCCCATGAAGATCCGACTGCAGCATAAGGAAAGCTGAGAATACTTTGTTTGAAGCCAGATACTTTCTTTTGGAATGCTTCATAAGAGATGTTTTCCATAATGATAAGAAATTCATCACTTGATATGCGATATATATGATGCTCTTGAAAGCTTTCTTTTAATTTATTTGCTAATGTACAGACAAGATGATCTCCTTGATTCATACCATAGGTGTTATTAAAGCTTTTCAATCCATTGATATCGATAGATAAAACACCCAATGATATTAGAATATCTTCTTTGATATTCTTTTGATATTGACGAAAGCTATCTCGATTTAAAACACCGGTTAATGAATCGTACTGAAGGATCGTTGCTTTCGTATTTTGTAAAGAAAGTTTCATAAGCTCTAACGCTAAAACATTGCCTAAGATCTGAAATAACGATAGCTGTTCTATATGTTGTGTAGCGTTTTCCATACAGAGAAGGCCTATTTGCACGTCATGGTCTAGTAAGGACATAGCAGTAAAACTTGTAAGTGGGTCTTTAAAGTTATGATTCGTTGGTCTTATCATAAAGAGATCATGTGAACTTGTCCATGTATGAGCATTGCTATGTGTTTGTTTCTTCAAATAATCTAAATGAAGTAACTCACGATGAGGCTTGAAGGCTGTCTTTTGTTGAGCAACAACTTCATAGAAGGTTTGATCATCAAGTAAGCTGGAAAGATAAACACGATCAGCCTCATAATAGGTTTGAATTTCTTTTAAAGCTTGTAAAATGCCTTGATTTCCAAAGGAAGAAGCAATGCTTAATAATACAGTATCTAGCCCTCTTTCTTCTTTTTTTAGATGCAAAGGTTGGATGGAGGCATCTTGATAAATAATGCTTTGGTTTGTCTTTGAATATTTTGCTTGCTGTAATGCGGATTTTGCTTTCTCATACAAGTCAAGATAAGTATGAGGTTGTTCTTCCATAGAAATACCACAATAAATATGGAATTCGTAGTTGGTATCTAACTGTAAGGAACTACAAATGAAACGTCTGATTTCTTCTGCTTTTTGTTGAAGATTTTCAAAATCAAAATTACCGTAAAGGAATACCGCATATTCATCTGCATATAAGCGACCTATAAAGGCATCTTTTGAAAATGCAATCAATAAGTGAGCCGCAAGCTCTTTTTGTAAAAGATCGATTTGATGATGATGTAATAATTCCATTTCCTTCATGGATGCGACTTGAAATAACATTAAGGCACATGGCGTTTTTGTAGAAGGATGGCTTAATGCTGCTTGGCACATTTGTTCGAATGTACGTTTATCATAGAGGTGTGTGATTGGATCTTTCACGACTTTATTCTCAATCAGTTGTTCCATTCTTTTATTATCTTCCATATCCTGAAGGATACCGATCAAATAAAGGTCACTGCCTTTGGCATCTATCATCAATTTGCTAATGGCACGGCACCAATACAATTTGCCATTTACATCTTTACGGCGAAAATCACAGGTTAAGAATGTTTCCTTTCTATAAAATGCTTCTAAAATAGCTTTTCTATTCATGACCTTATCAAATCTTAGAATATCTTCTTTACTAGCAATAAATTGTGTATGTAGCTCTAATAACTCATCATAAGTAATATGCTTTTGGATGGGAACTTGATTTCCTTTGATAGAAACTACATGATTTTTTGTGAGATTACATTGAAAACTGGCAATTTGATCTTTGTTTTGTGCCAATTGATATTGGAGCTCTTGTAGATATTGTTTTTGAATATGTTTTTCTCTAGTGACATCTTCACCTACTGCTACAGCAATACTTGGCAAACCGTTTTGATCATACAACATTTGATATTTGATTCTTTCCCAATGCCAGCTGTTATCATCTTGACCTTTGATTAAAATATCACGTTGAATGTTAGGGATGCCTTCTTTTAGTTTTTGATATAATTCTTTGATCGTTTCTACACTGGATGAGTGAACCCATCCTTGATCGATCAAGGATTGAGGAATATCATGGACGATAAAATCTTGTAAAGTGTTTTTATGATAACTGCTTAATTTTAAACTGCTTTCTTTGATGTTGTATTCCCAAACATTGATATGCATTTGATTTAAAGCGGTGCGATAAACCATTTCTTTATGACTAACTTCTTTTTTTAAGAGATATTCTTTTGTGATATCAAGGATAAAACCATTCATTGTCCATTGGCCATCACGATATTCGAAAGTTCCGTGAAGTGATATCCATTTTGTGTTTCCTTTGGCAGTCACCGCTTTGAATTCTAAAGAAACCAAAGGTTCTTGTTGTGCAAAAGCTTCTGTTAAAGTGTCTTTCACCATGGTAACATCATCTGGATGGATCCGTTTGATACATTGGTCATATTCTTCGGGGCGATGCTTATCCATTTCATAAATTTCAAAGTATTTATCATTACCATATAATAATGAAAATCCTTCATCCATGGCATTGATAAAAGCTCCGCCATTGCTGGCATTTTGATAAATTTGAAGTTGATGATGATAGGATACTTCAGCTGTGATATCCAGATAATTGGAAAGAATGGCTTTTTTATGATCGGAGGTTTCCATCAGTTTGCCTCTATTCCTAACCCAAAAGAAGGAAGCATCTTTTTTTATCAAACGATATTGTAGATCATATTCCCCGGTTGCGTTGATTTGTTCTTGTATTTGTTGTTTTACATTCACTCTATCTTGTTGATAAATGCTATTAATCGTATAACCATGTATAGCTTCTTGGTATTCTTTTTCGTTTTCATAACCAAGTAGTGTCAGGAGATGTTCACTGATAAAATAGAGTGGGAATCCATCTTGAACATAGTAAACAAGCATGTTACCGGGTGCATGTTCCATAAGGAATTGAATGTGTTTTGCTTCTGTTTGCTCGAGTGTGAGTTGTGCTTGTTCTCTTGTCATCAATACATGAATGATGTTACTGATGATGCTTAGGGAATATCTGATTTCTTGTAGACCTGCTCTTTTCTTTTGACAATCCTCATAACAAATAAAGATATGTTTTTGTTCCTCACTTAGGAACGAAGATAAAATAGCAGCTTTCGCTTGTCGCTGTTTTAACCATTGCTTTATCTTAAGGTTTTCAATGGCATCAACATCGTTATAGTCAATGAGTGTATCTTCAAAGAAGTTGATCGTTTTTAAGATATCATGTATATCATCCTGTACTAATTGATAGGAATCATTACGAGCATAGCCATAGCATTTTTTCCCGTTTTCATAGACGGTGATACGATCACAGTCTATGAATTGTTCGATTTTTCTTAATAGAATAGGGATGGCATCCTCGTTTTTAGGATGTGTTAAGACGATTTGTATGATTTCTTCAATGATATGGTCATGAAAGGATTTTTTCATGACAGGTTGTGGTAATTGGTGAAATGGATGTAGCTTTTCATTGAAGAAACAATATTGGTTTTTTCCGTTTTTCTTTGCTTGGTACATAGCAATATCTGCTTTATCAAACAGTGTCATAAAAGTATCTCCATGTTGTGGATACATACTGACACCAATGCTACAGCTGACTGTAAAAGGAGAATTTATAAGGACTTTTTTCTGAAATAAAGTCTGCAGTTGATTGATTTTGTGTCTGAGGTTTTCTTGATCAAGTAAATTAGGAATACAAATGACAAACTCATCACCGCCAAATCTAGCTACAAGGTCATTTGAAAAAATGTTACGTAATCCATCTGCGACTTCCAATAAAGCTTGATCTCCCTCTAAATGTCCCAATGTATCATTGATTTCTTTGAAATCATCAATATCAATTAAAATAAGCGCAAGAGGGGTGGTTTGTATAAATTCATTGAAACGTTTCATAAACTCTTTACGATTGTAAAGACCTGTCAAGGGATCCAGTGTGGCCTCTTTTTGAGAAAGAAGAATAGCTTCTTTTTTCTCATGAGTATCTTTGATAATACCAACGATTTTTAAGATGTTACCGGACTTATCCCGTATGGCGGTCGCACTTGCTTCTACCCAACGATACCCTTGATTTCGATATTTTAACCGATATTCACACATCATGGTATCTGCGCCGTGATGAAGGGACTGAAATGCGATTGCTAACGCAGATTGATCATCTGGATGAATGATCTTTGCTTTCATCATAGCGACTGGAAAGTTATCTGTAGGTACTTGATAGCCAAACTTTTTCTCAAAGTTTTCTGAATAATAAATTTGGTTTGTAATACAGTCTTGTTCAAATACGATATCTTGCGTTTGTGATAAGACGATTTGAAACCGTTTCTCATTGATCGCCAATTTTTCATGAGATGATTTTTCTTCTGAAATGTCATGAAAAATACAATGAAAATGAGGCTTGTGTCCTGAATATACAAGTTGTGCGCTGATCCAAACCCACTTGAGAGAACCATCCTTACAGACCAATCTATTTTCATACATAAAAACCTTATCTGCTTTTACCTGTGCTTCGATTTCTTTCATAATGTTAAGACGTTCTGCTTTATAAATGACCTCAATCAAATGATTCTGAAAAAGGGTCTTGAATTCTTCTTTTGTATAGCCTAAGTATTGAAAAAGCGATTCATCTGCGTACAATAAAGTAAAGTATTTGTCATAACAGCAGTCAAAAACACCGCCTAAAGGAGCTGTTTTATGATCTATGATTTGTGCTTCCATAATGACCTTCCTTCCAATCTCTGTGATTGTCATATCTTTCTTTTTTTATTATACCATTAAACCTGAAGAAACAGCTTTTTTTCACCAATTTTTCTTTTTGATACGTTATTGTAGTTCTTGTATTTGCATTTGGAATGGGTTAGAATAAAATCAGATAAGGTGCTGTGAAAGAAGGTGGAAGTATGGCGAAAAGCTCACAATCCATCCGAGGTAATGTACAAAGTTACCTGAATTCTATCGGAGGATATCCAAGACTAACACATGAAGAGGAAATTGCATATTTTAAAAGAATAGAGGAAGGGGATAAGGACGCAAAAGAATACTTTATCAATTGCAATCTAAAGCTAGTTGTGAATATTGCCAAACAGTATCATCATTATCAAATCCCATTCATGGATTTGATTCAAGAGGGGAATTTAGGATTGATCAGAGCAGTTGAAAAATTCGAATGGCGAAAGGGATTTAAGTTTTCCACTTATGCTACGCAATGGATTCGCCAATATATTACTCGCTATATTTTGGATAAAGAAAAGATCATCCATATTCCGGTCCATGTAGCTGAAAGTGAATTTAAAGTACGAAAAACCATTGATCATTTAATGAAAGAGCTACAAAGAGAACCTACCATCGAAGAGATCGCAAAAGAATGCAATATGAGTTGTACCCAAGTATATGAATTGATGGGCTTTGCTCAAAGTACAGTTTCTATAGATGCGCAGATCGATGATGACAGCGATACTAGTTTAGGTGATATGTTATCGGATGAGGGAACCATGACTCCACAGCAAAATGCTGATAATGTTTATATCAAAGAAACGGTACAAAAATCATTATCGATTTTGAAGGATAGGGAAAAAGATGTGATCATTCGTCGTTATGGACTGAATGGAGAAGCACCTATGACTTTAGAGGATATCGGAAAAATATATGGCATAACCAGAGAGCGTGTTCGTCAGATCGAAAGCAAAGCAATGCGTAAACTCGGGAATAAGAGTGTAAAGGAAGGACTAAAAGATTTTTATTATCATGATAATTAGCATAAGGAAAAATGACTGTTTTACTAGAACATTGTATATTTCCCAGGAAATAAAAAAGGTCGATTATGACCTTTTTTCGTGACATGCATCACTTAATTCCTTGATAAAACATCCTACATCTTGTGGAGTCTTATGTTTTGTTGTGATTTCTTCGATCCTTCTGACGATTGCACTTCCCACAATGATTCCATCAGCGTAAGATTTCATTTCTCTGATTTGTTCTGGGGTGGATATTCCAAATCCCAAAGCTTTAGGTGTTGTGCTATAGTGATTAAGCTCCTCAATGAATGCTTTTAGATTCGTATGAAATTCTGTGCGTTCTCCCGTGACACCTGTGGAGGTGACGCAATATAGGAAGCCTTTGCTATCCTTGACGATACTTTCTTTTCTTTGATCGGATACCGGTGTTACCAAAGAGATGATAATGATACCCAATTCTTCAGCATAAGGTAAAATTTCATCCCGATGCTCATAAGGAAGATCGGGTATGATCAAACCATCGATCCCGGCTTGTTGACAGGTGTTTAAGAACTTTTCTATACCATAGGAGAATATTTGATTAAAATACAATAAATACAATAATGGGATTTCACTTTTTTTACGATATTCTTTTACCATATTCATAACATCATCTGTTGTGATATGGTGTGATAAGGCACGCAAATTCGCTGCTTGAATGGTAGGACCTTCCGCAATAGGATCAGAGAAAGGTACCCCGATTTCAATGATATCACACCCATTTGTTTCCATTTGAGTTAAGCATTCCATACAAGTAGATAAATCTGGATCACCAGCTGTAAGAAAACCAATCAATGCGGTTTTATCCTCTTTCTTTAGCTGTTGCATACGATAGTCGATTCTATTCATTGATTTCCACCTCCAAAAATTCCGCAATACTTTTTACATCTTTATCGCCTCTTCCCGATAGAGTGACTGCAATGATGTTGTCTTTAGGTAGTGTTGGCGCAAGTTTCATTGCGTAAGCCAATGCATGAGAGCTTTCTATGGCAGGGATGATCCCTTCTGTTTTGGTTAAATATAAAAAGGCAGCTACAGCTTCTTTGTCTGTAATAGGTACATATTCTGCACGTTTACTATCATGAAGATAGGCATGTTCCGGCCCTACTCCGGGATAATCTAACCCTGCGGATATACTATATACATCCATGATCTGACCAAAAGAATCTTGTAGAAATAAAGATTTCATTCCATGAAGGACACCGATACTTCCTTTGGTCATGGTAGCGGCGTGAAATGAGGTATCTACCCCTTTTCCTGCTGCTTCACATCCAATCAAATGAACCTCTTCGTTTGGAATAAAATCATAAAAACTTCCCATGGCATTACTGCCACCACCAATACATGCAATTACATAATCCGGTAATCTACCTTCCTTTTCCAAACATTGACGTTTTGTTTCTTCTGAAATGATCTTTTGAAAATCACGTACGATCATAGGATAAGGATGAGGTCCCACAGTAGATCCTAATACATAGAAGGTATCTTCACAGCGTTGTGCCCATGCTCTCATTGCTTCGCTGGTAGCATCTTTTAAGGTACCTGTGCCATTGGTTACCTTATGCACCTTTGCTCCTAATAGCTCCATTTTAAAGACATTCAAAGCTTGTCGTCTAATGTCCTCTTCGCCCATGAATACTTCACATTCCATGTTGAACAAAGCCGCAGCGGTAGCACTTGCAACACCATGCTGCCCAGCCCCTGTTTCCGCAATGATCTTAGTTTTTCCCATATGTTTCGCAAGCAAGACTTGTCCTAAAACATTATTGATTTTATGTGCACCGGTGTGATTGAGATCTTCTCGCTTTAAATAGATCTTCGCTCCACCTAAATCCTCGCTCATCTTTTTTGCTTCATACAATAGGGATGGTCTTCCTGCATATTCCTTTAAATAATAGGATAATTCTTCTTGAAAACAAGCATCTTCTTTCAGCCTTGCATAAGCTGCGTCTAATTCCTCTAAAGCTACCATAAGTGTTTCCGGTGCATATTGTCCGCCAAATGCTCCATACATACCTTTTTTCATATTCTAACCTCCTGTATGATTCTTTTTATTTTTTCTTTATCTTTGACTCCATCGGTTTCTACACCACTTGATACATCAATGGCATAAGGGTGATAAGCTAAGATGCGTTTGATATTCATCGCATCGATACCGCCTGATAAGATCAAAGAGGTGGTATCTATCTGCTTCAACAATGCATCATCGATACATTTTCCACTTCCACCATAGACATCTTTTTGAAAGCTATCTAATAAAAAGCGATCTGGGTGAAGTTGTTTTAGCTGTTGGAAATCATCCACTTCCGCAATACGTAATGCTTTCCATACTTCACAACCGGTATGCGCCTTGATATCATCGATATCCTTTTGTGTTTCTTCACCATGAAGCTGTATGACATGAAGTTTTGTTACTTTTGCGATTTCACAGATCTTTTGTACATCTTCATTCACAAAGACACCGACACATTGACTGTAAGTTGTTTTGGATATCAGATCCTTTGCTTGAGAAATGGTTACTTGACGTTTACTTGGCGCAAAGACAAAACCAATGTATTCGGGCTTGAGTTGATTGATCGCATCGATTTCACTAGCACGGGTCAAACCGCAAATCTTAATACGTACCATAACGCAATGTTTGTAGGTGCTGTGTAACATTATCACAGCGCATAAAACTTTCCCCGATCAATACAGCATCAGCTCCGGCCGCTGCTACTAATTTCATATCATCGTGGGTAAAGATACCACTTTCTGCGACAATAGAGATCGTATCCGGTATCAGTTTCGCAAGGCGTTTTGTCGTATCCAACGATACCTCAAAGGTTTTTAAGTTTCGATTATTGATTCCGATGATATCCGGTTGAAGTTTTAATGCTCGTTTCAATTCTTCCTCATTATGCACTTCAACGATACATTCTAAATAAAGCATTCTTGCCATTTGATAAAATGTAGCAAGTTGTTCATCACTTAGCATTGCGACGATCAATAGGATCATGTCTGCGCCATATTGTTTACTTTGAGTGATTTCTCGTGCATCCATGATGAAATCCTTTCGCAGGATCGGAACATGTGTATAAGCCTTTGCCAGCTTGATATTTTCTAATGCCCCCTGAAAGAAATGTTCTTCTGTTAATATAGACATAGCATCGATTCCTGCGGTAGTATACTCTTTGGCAAACTTTTCTACATCAAATGTTTCCACAATGACACCTTTGCTAGGACTTGCTTTTTTGATTTCTCCAATTACATACAAGGAATCCTTTTCTTTCATCGCATGTGCAATGGGGCCTTTATGCTTTGGCATAGAGCGAAGAAAGCCTTGTTCTAATGTTTCTTTTTTCTTTTCTATGATAGTGTCTAAGATCATAAGCGTACCTCTTCATTGGAAAGATGCTTGAATAATTCAAACTTGTGTAACGCTGCCTTAGAATCAAGGCTTTCTTTTGCTAAGGTTAGACCATCCTGTATGGTATCCACTCTTCGATGTGCATACAGTGCCAATGCACTGTTCAATAAAACCGCATCTCTTTTCGGACCGGTTTCTCCTTGTAAGATATTTAGAAAAATTCTTGCATTCTCATGACTGTCACCACCAACCAATTCTTCCAGTTGGCAAGATTTCATACCGAAATCTTCCGGTCGTATGGTATATGAGATGATTTGATCTTGCTTGATTTCGGTAATATAGGTAGGACCTGTCATAGATACTTCATCCATACCACTATCTCCATGTACCACCATCGCATGTGGTACGCAAAGTTCTTGATAAACACGAATCATGATATCAGCCATTTCTTTATTATAAGCACCGATGACATACGTATCAGGATGTGCTGGATTGGTCAATGGTCCTAAGATATTGAACATGGTCTTGATACCAAGTTCTTTTCGAATCGGCCCTACATGGCGCATACTTTGGTGATATACTTGAGCAAAGAGAAAGGTGATTCCTACTTTGTCCAGTAAATAGCTTGCTTTTTCCGGTGGAATGGAAATATTCACATCTAATGCCTCTAGCGTATCTGCACTACCGCTTTTACTGGATACTCCACGATTTCCATGTTTTGCGATTGGGATACCGGCACCACATAAGACAAATGCTGAGGTTGTGGAAATGTTGAAGGTATTCAAACAATCTCCACCGGTACCTACGATATCCAAAACACCTTCCTTATGTGTCGGCAAAGGGGTTGCCTTATTGACCATGACACTTGCACCTGCCGCAATTTCAATAGGACTTTCTTTCTTCATTCTCATACCGACAAGAAAGGCACTTACTTGCTCCTTACTGGCTTTTCCTTCCATGATGATATCCATAGCATTCATCATTTCTTCCTTACTTAAATCCTGACATTCACTGATCTTTTTAATATATTTTTTTAACATTGTTTTGCTCTCCTTATGAAATTTGATAACATTGTTTGACCATTTGGGGTCAATAAGCTTTCAGGGTGAAATTGTACACCGTAAACAGGATAGTTTTGATGCTGTATTGCCATTACTTCACCTTCCATGCTCAGTGCGGTAATTTCTAATGGTGAAATCACATCTTCTACGATCAAAGAATGATAACGTCCGACAATGATATGTTCCTTTAACCCATCAAATAATACACAATTCTTTATGATTTGAACTGTGCTACGTTCTCCATGCATCATGTTCTTCGCATGAGCAATGTTGGCTTGAAATACCTCACAGATCGCTTGATGTCCAAGGCAAATACCCAACATGGGAATGCTTGTATGATATGCTTGAATGATTGCTTCCATATTACCGGCATTAGAAGGATGTCCGGGACCTGGAGAAAACAGGATTGCTTCCGGTTGAAGCATCATGATATCCTCAACGGTAATTTCATCATTTCGTTTGACTATGATATCTGAGTCGATTGCTCCGACATATTGTACAAGATTGTACGTAAAGGAATCATAATTGTCTATGATGAGGATCATAATGTTACCTCCATTCCTAACGCACTTAACAAGGATGCGGCCTTTTGCATCGTTTCTTGATATTCCTTATCAGGGTCACTATCCTTAACGATGCCGGCTCCAGCTTGCATATAAACTTTTTGATTATGAAAGAGGAAGGTACGAATGGTGATACAAGTATCAAATTGTTGATTAAAACCAATAAAACCAATGGCTCCTCCATATACTTCACGTCTGGTATTTTCCAATTCATCAATCAATTGCATCGCTCTTATTTTAGGCGCTCCACTTAGGGTTCCCGCTGGCAATACGGAAGCAAATGCATCAAAGGCAGAGCATCCATCTTTTAATTCGCCATGAACTTCACTGGTCATATGCATGACATGAGAATAACGTTCGATATGTTTTAAATGACGAACCTTGACTGAATGGAATTTAGCAACCTTGCCAATATCATTTCGACCAAGATCTACCAACATCATATGTTCTGCATTTTCTTTGGGGTCGTTCTTTAAATCTTCCATAAACAAAGCATCTTCTTGTTCATTTTTTCCTCTTTTTCTCGTACCGGCAATGGGCATCGTTTTGATATGATCACCTCTTGCCTGTAATAATAATTCAGGAGATGCTCCTGCAATCACATAGGAATCAAAATCAAGATAGTACATATAAGGAGACGCTTTCAGTTTACGAAGATTTGCATAGGCTTTCAAAGGATCATCTTCATACGTTGTTTCTAATCGTTGGCTTAATACGATTTGGAAGATATCTCCTGCATAGATATGATCCTTTGCTTGTTTGACCATTGTTTGAAAGCTTTCTCTTGTTTGAGAACTTTGAAGGGTTCTTTCAAGTTGTGTAGGTACCGCATGAAAGTGTGTGATCGTCTGATATTGTTTCATCATTTCATCAATGCGCTCACAATGTGCTTCATAGGTAGTAAGACAGTGTTCGGCATCCGCATTGACAATAAAATAGGTTTGTTTGCGTTCATGATCAATGACGATCAATTCCTTTACAAAACCAAATTGCATCAAAGGAAGATTTAGCTTATTTTTGTCACTATCCTCTAATTGTTCATAAAGGCGGATCACATCGTAATTGAAATGTCCGATGGCACCTCCTGTAAATACAGGAATGTCAGGATAAATGGGACTTTGTTTCTTTAATAGTTTCTCTAATTGTTTCATTGGATGTCCAAGATATTCTGTTTTATGGTGATCTTGGATAAGATAGCTTTTTTCACCATCACTGATAAATCTGTCATTACATGGTAATGCAATGATGGAATAGCGACCCTGGTAGGTCTGTACGCCACTTTCTAACAAAAAGGAATACTTCCCACGAAATGTATGATAAATATCTAATACATCTGTTCCATCATAGGGAATACTTGAATAGATTGGGATTACTTCATATTGTTTCTGTAAGATACGCAAACTGGCGATATCCGGATGATACATCATTCTTATGCTCCTTTCTAAAGTAAGGCGGCTAAAGAATCAGTTGCACCATCGTCTGGGTATTATGGAAAAGCATCTCACATGTTTTGTTTTCATTTTTCATACGTCCTTTCTATCAGGAGGTATAAGAGTGGTCTTTGATATAAAAAAAGATTCCACGTCCATATCATAGGACGAAGAATCTGCTTCGTTTAGCCACCTATCTGTGTAATTACTACACTCTTATACAAACACCATCATGTCTGTTTCCTTTGATAACGCTGGAATTGCGTCACAAGCTAATGACCATTGTGTTCGCCTGCGCTTCTATCAGGTCCATTCACATTTTTCTATCCGCTGAATTTCCACCATCATCAGCTCTCTATCGAATAGGGTAGAAATGCTACTCCTCCTGAATTCTTGAATTTGATTGGTTTGATTATAAATCGTTCCATATCATATGTCAATGGTCTTTCACACATTTTTCATTAATTTTCAATTCTGTTTACAATTCTTTTACATTATTTATGAGTTGTTTTCATATGGTATATCTAAAACATCAAGTTTTGGGATTCCATATCATAAGTGATTGCAAAAATATAAAATAAGCATAATAGTATCAAACAGCAAATCAGATATCCCAAATTCAGTAAAAAACCATATAGTAGAACGTAGAAAAGAATCAAAGAAGGAGGTAAGATAAAGGTGATCACAAATAAGAGGGAAGTAACTTCCATCAAGAAAAAGAAATCATAAAGCAACATATCCGATAAGATAGAAGCGATTCCTTTTCCTTTGTATAAATTAGTTTTCACAAGTTGAAATAAAAAGTATAGAGACAGCAGCAGAAATAAGATGATGGAAAAAACAGTCATTGATTTCATATACATTTGAAACACGATATCATTATGATCGATGAAGGTACTATGAAATAACGCCAGTATGAATGCTATGGTAATACTGACATGTAGCAATACAAGCCGCTTATTGTCGGTATTCTTCATATGTTTCATAAGGTACATCCATTACAGAGTCTTTTGCCCAGTAACTTACATTACTGATATTCAAAATCAAGAAACAAATCATAACATAGTAAGTCATCTTCAATAGGGTATGTTTACTTGATTCTGTTTGAAAAAAGAGAATGAGAAACAAACCGAATAAAACGATAATGAACCAACAAGCGTAAATACGAAGATAGGTCAAGGCTTGATAGGCATAAATATAAAGAATCATTTTTGTCATCGCACTGATGATCAGTAGTAATGTTTCGATGATCAACAACTTTTCCATACGTACAAAGGATTTGCTTTTGCCATTTCCGGTCAATCGAACAAAACCTATGACAGAAAGATTGATGGTGGAGATCATACAAAGCTCAAAGAATCCTCGTCTGGCAAAATCAGAGAAAGAGAATAATTCCTTAGATAATGAAAGGGAAGATAAAATACTTTGAAAGCTTGCGATAAGGAATAGGAAATAGGTGATGACCAAAACCGTTTCCAGTGCGGTGTAAATCATCGTTGGAATCATTGCCAGTTGTTCACGTCTATGGTATTCTTTTTCTTTATCATATAAGGGAGTGTCTTTGTTTTTCATATTACCATAGCTCATGGAAAGATAATATAGGAAGATCGGTATGGTACATAATAAGGTACGACATAGCTCATTGATAAAAGCTTGATTGATTTGTATGTTTGATAAATAGGAAGAAAAGGTAGCGTCAGCACTCGATAACAGAGGTAAAATGATGAGAAGGAGTGGAAGCGACAATACACAACCAATCCCTATTTTTATCAGGTTTTTTCTGTTGGCGATACTAGTTGATGAAGCTTGAGCAAACGAACACATCGATTTCAAATAATGAAAAGGTGCATGTATGGTCGCATGTAACAGATCAATCAAAATGAAATTACTTGGCTTATCCTGGATACGATGATGTCCACAGCCAAGAAACCAATAAGCAAGTAGGATATTGACGAAAAGGAAATTGAGCGCTTTGAGAAAATCATGTCCTTGATAAATGATATTCGGAAGAATATCTATCAAAAGGAATAGCCAAAGATACCGATCTTGTTTTTGAACACCATCATGGCATAGAAATTGATACAAGAGTGCTATGATGAGAAGAGATACCATGAGTATGGCGCTGAATCGATCCTCATGAAAGAAAGAAGTTCCATGAGCCATGAGGATGGAAATCAATAACAAAGCAATGATAAAGATACGATGATAGCTGGTCGATTGTTTTTTGGGTACACTTAAAACAACATCTGTTTTGATGCTTTTTTTCAACATAAGATTGTCCTCTTTTCTTTAATCCTTTATATATTCTAAAATGTCACTTGGCTGGCAATCCAATGCTTCACAGATTGCTTCCAATGTGGAAAAACGAATGGCTTTCGCTTTGTTGTTTTTTAGGATGGAAAGATTCGCATTGGTAATACCGATCTTTTGTGCTAATTCACCTGCGGATATTTTCCGCTTTGCCATCATGACATCCAAATTTACAATGATACTCATGATAAAAGCCTCCTCTAAATGGTAAAATCATTTTCTTCTTTCAATGTAATGGCTGCTTCCATGATGTTTTTCACAACTCTTACGATCAAAGCGATAAAAGCAAAAGCGATAGATACCAGAATAAACGGTGCATATCCGATTGCCGCTATCAAGGTGATGACGCCTACTGCGATACAGAGCCATGAAATCTTCCTAAGACATGTTACATTTTCCTGTGTGAAAATGTAATCTTTTCGTATGTTACAAAGTAATTGATGTAAATCATTTAGCAAGAAAATCGCAACGGATAAACAACAATATAGGGTAATCAATATCGTTTGAAAAGCTTTGATGGCACCATTGTAGTCCACATAGGCTTGTACGATAAAATAGCCAAATATGGTGAACAATACCCATAAAACAAAGAAAATACGAATTGCCCATAGGGATAGTTGTAGAGAATAGTCTTTATTCCACATGAGAAACACCTCCTTTGATATCTTTAGTTTATCATTGATAATCATGAAAATCAATATAAATTTATCGTTATTCGATAAATTTATATCATAAAACAAAATAAGAGAACATCATAAAGTGTTTATCATAGGATAAAGATGCAAAAACATCTAAGGTTCTTTAGGCTATTTTTTCTTGTCTGAACTTGATATAATGATACGTAAGAAAAGGAGTACATCATGGAAAAAGAAAAAAGTCTGTTATTTTCTCAATCACCGTTATGCCCCATTGCGGCTGATGTGATCAGTGATGGAGAAAGCATCTATCTTTACTTATATGATTTAGATTTTGAAACGCAACGTTTGATTGCACATTGTGCATGTTGGGTGAAAAATTTGATGGAAGCACCTTTGGTGTTTGATGAGAAAAAAATTCAAGGGAATGGGCAACCTGCCTTACCTGTTGCATATTGTGATGAAATGGATCTAGAGGAGTGGAAGGAAGAAGACTTAGAAATTGTTTGGAATCCTGCAGGAGATATGGCAGGCCTATATCATCAAGGGGATCTAGTTTGTGTGCTTCCTTATTCGAAAAAAGAAAATGGTTGTGGCTTTGCGAAATATGCCAAGGAAAACAGTGTCGTTGCTTGGAAAATGGCAGAGGGCGCTTTGTTTATTCCACAAATCGAAGCAGGTAAAACCTTCTGGTCGCAAGAATTCAATTTGACATGGAAGGAATATAACACATCTTATTTTGAAGATCTGGTTTCAATGTTTCAAAAGGCGAATCAATGCTTTGATCTGCATAAGGATGAATTCCCGACAAGATTACTTGTGACCTTTGAAGGAAATGAGCGATGCTATGGCGCAACCATTGGCTGTGGAATGTTTTTTATGCCACAGGCTCATGAATGTTATGAGGATTGGCAAAAAGAAGGAAAAGGGGAATTTATCTTCTGTTATCGTCCTGGCAGTTTGACAAATGAGGAATTGATGGAGGTTTATTCTCAGATTGCCGGTTTATGTGAAGTACCATGGCATACCATCAGTTGTATCGGACATGGGCATACCCTAGATATGAAGCTTAAGGATCATCATCATGCGATGATCATCGATGATGACTTTATGAAAGAGCCACTATCGTTTCGTATCAAGAAGCAAGGGGTGCATATGCTATGGATCATAGCAATCACAGACAAAGAATTTGAGGATGCTCATGATGTAAATAAGCGTGAAGCTTTGATTCAACAATTGATTGAAGATCGTCGTTATGAATTATAAAACAAGGAGGCAACTATGAAAACAATTGGATTTATCGGATGTGGAAACATGGGAAAAGCCATGGTAGAAGGAATTATGAAAGCAGATTTGGTGGATGGAGATCATATGATCGTCAGTAATGCTCATCCAGAAAAGTTAAAAGAGCTGTCTGAAATTTATGACTGTTATATTTCAGATAATGAGAGTGTTGCGAAAAACAGTGATATCATTTTTTTGGCAATCAAACCATATATGTATCAAACCGTGATCGATCAAATAAAGGATCTGATCAAAGAGGATGCATTGATCGTAAATATTGCAGCCGGAGTCTCAAATAAAGATGTGATCGATATGTTTGAAAAAACAGTGAAAACGGTAAAAGCAATGCCTAATACACCGGCAATGGTCAAGGAAGCGATGAGTGCTTTGGCTTTTGGTCCCGGTTGTAAGGAAGAAGATAAACAAGATATCAAAGAAATATTTGAAAGCTTTGGACAATGTAGAGAAGTAGAAGAACGATTAATGGATGCAGTTACGGTCGTATCTGGGTCATCTCCTGCATATTTATTTATGATATTAGAAGCTATGGCAGATGGAGCTGTGATGCAAGGAATGCAAAGAAGTGATGCTTATATATTTGCGGCTCAGGCGATGATCGGTAGTGCAAAAATGCTATTAGAAACAGGGAAACATCCGGGTGAACTAAAAGATATGGTATGTTCACCGGCAGGGACTACCATTGAAGCAGTAGCGAAAATGGAGGAAATGGGACTTCGTAGTGCTTTGATCGAAGGCATGCGTGCCTGCGCAAATCGAAGTAAGGAAATGAGCAAGAAATGAATATAGCATCAAGTGATCTTATCTCTATCCTGATCGCTATGGTATGGCTTATCATCGGAATCATTGTGTTATGGTATGCCAATCATATCACAACACGTGATAAACGGTTTGCTAAGGTTTTATCCTTTTGGGGCCTTTCCTTATTGGTGAATGCTGCCTTATCCGTTTATATTCCTGATGCTACGATGGCTTTGATCCTATGTGGCATGATATTTATCATAGGATGTATATGCGTGATGGTGGTAAAATTGAAAAAATGAGAAAAGGAAGGCGTATGCCTTCCTTTTTCCATCATCAAACATTTGGATGTTTGGCATATTGTCGATACACATGTTCTAAAAACAACATGGTATCGGCTTGTTTTTCTACCATATCACTATTTGGTAGATAGCGGAAAAAATCTACAAGGATGGTACCGAAACTAAGTTCATTCAATAGAAAACTGGAACCATCGGCATCGATCCCATAGCGAAAGATGATTCTGTTTTCACTATAAACAGAAATAGAAAGATCTTGATGAAAGGAAAACTTATCATTGATCATATAAGCATGATAACTTCCTTTTTTCTGCTCGGTGATGAGTGCTTTCAAGACAAGCAAACGTTCTTCCATCGTAAAAGGCTTATAAAGGTGATGAGGTACTTCTGATATCCTTCCGGTATCCATGAGTCGATATAAGCCTGCTTTGGTAAAGAAAATGATCAATTGATCATGATCGTGAACCATTTCCAAATATTTTTTTAACATGTCCATCATGATAGTATCTTGTTTGATTTCTTTTTTTAATTTGTTTAAGGTTAGTTCCACAGGGAATAAAGGAAGGATACAAGGCTCTTGCATAAATGAATACACTGTATCAGTGGAAGGTGTTTTGCTTAGTTCTTGAAGATAAGGCATTAAAATTTCGGCAGGTTGTTGATATTGGCGTATGATAGGGATCGATATCGCCATACGTTTATCGATGAATTCTTGAAACTGATTTAAGATCGAAGGCTCATGATCTATGATTGCTCCTGAAAGATCCTTTTGAATATTGATGACACAATCTTCGGTTAAAAAGACATAAGGATAAGGCGCATAATAGGATTGATCTTCAGCATTGCTGTGGTAATAACACATCGGATGATAATCGCATCCACATAAAAGCATAGGTGTGATGCTCTCACATAAACGAATATTAAACTGTAATTGTTTTGGCGAAGTTAGCTCTGCGGATTGAAAACAAAGCAAGTGTGTAAAACGAACATCAGATCTACCATACAAAGCGCTGGCAATAAAATCATAGATACTGGGATCGGCATCTTGCATCAGTAAATAGACCTTTGGATCCTTGCTGACTTTGACTCTGCCTAACGCACTGGAAATGCATTGAATCAAAGAAAATCGATCATGAACACAATAGGTGTCTTTTTTCGGCTGGCTTTCAATTTCCAACTTTAACATCGGAGATTCTATATGACTTCTAACCTGTAGATGCTCAATGAAAGATTTAACGATCATATGTTGATAATAATGCTCTTTTCCGATTTTCTCAATATTGTATAAACTCATCAGATCTTCTTGTTGTCGTAAGGAAAGCATCATGTAAGGGAGTACCTTTTCAAAAAAAGTTTCATCGGAAGGTAATCTTGCCCCTGTCATGATTTTTTGAAGAAGTGTTCGATGAATACCACTTTGCCTTGCCAACAAAGAAACGTTGATATGGTTCGTATGAATACATTCTTTGAAGTAGTTAGAAAATTCGCTCATAAATAACCCCGCTTTCTTATCGTTATTATAACAAAGATTGAAAGAAAGTGACAGAAAAGATGTCACAGTTGATGTCACAGGTTGATTTTTAACCATTGGAAACATAAACTATAAACGTAAGCTGAATAAGGGATAAACGGCTTGCGGGAATGATTATATATCTTTCATTATTTTTTGTATTCTTATGGTGCTTATTTTTTATGGGAAAGAAAATTGTGATTATATACTGAAAAGAGGCAGATTATGCTTCTTTTCTTTTTGATTTCTGAATTTTATGCCAGTTATTGAGAAGATAGAAAAACATGGTAAAATAAAACAGAGAGCAGGTGATAACATGGCTTCTTATATATGTAGTGATATTCACGGATGGAAAGAGCGATATGATCGTATGATGGAAGTGATTCAACCACAGGATACTTTATATGTATTAGGTGATGTCATTGACAGAGGAGAAGATGGCATCGCTATCTTGATGGACATCATGAAAAGAAACAATGTCATCATGTTGCTTGGAAATCACGAATATATGATGAAACAATATTATGATGCTAAAAGAGGTAATGTTTTCAATGGAATAGAGGCTTCAATCTATATAGAACGCTGGGAAAGAAATCATTGTGCTCCAACCAAAAAGGCCTTTGAACGATTAGACGAAGAACAACAAGAGGAAATACTTACGTTCATCGATCATTTGCCGGTGGTGATCAGTGATTTATGCGTACAAGATCATACATATTATTTGGTACATGGTGCTCCTGTGACTTCCATAAAGGAAGGTACATGGGATCGTACAAAGTTATTAAATGCAGGTTATCAAATGGAAGATTTTATATGGAATCGAGTGATGAAGGAAGAAACCTTTTTCCAAGATCGTATCGTTATAGTGGGACATACACCAACAATGTTCTATCAAAATGAATTACCCTATCAGATCTGGACCGGGAAGGCTGCTTTACAAGAAACGTTATTTATGGATATTGATTGTGGTTGTGCAGCACAAAACGCTTTTTCCAGATTGGCACTTGTTTCATTAGATACGCAAGAAGTAACATATTTTTAATAAGTAAGATATAAAACATGGCGAGGGGGTTACAACACAGTATGAGGTCAACAAAGATAAGATTGCGTTATATTATTTTGATATTATTTTTAGGATGTGCATTCTTTTTTATGTGCATGCTTTATATTTATCAGACAAATCACAATTTTGAGACTGAGCTGTATAATTATTTAAATGATATTTCCGTAAGAGATTCTGAAATCATGGAACTGAAGATCGATAATAATCTTCATGTAATGAAAGAAGCCAGTAAATCCTTATATCATAAATCATTGGATACCAAAGAGAGAGTGATCTCTCAATTGAAACAATTGGATCCTGGAATCGAATATAGTAGAATGTCTTATGCTGATGCAAATGGTCATAGTTATACCAAAAACGGAAAAGAAATGGATGTATCCAATACCTCCTTTTTTCAAAAAGCGATGAAAGGGGAAGCGACCATATCCAATGCGGAATTAAATGAAAATGTAAAAGAGAAAGAAACCGTTTATGCATTACCGATTTATGAGGATACGAAGGTTTGCGGAGTATTGTTGATTACTCAGAAAAAAGAATGCTTGGTAAATACGTTATCTATGGGAAATCAAGAGGAAACCATTTATACCGCAATTATTGATGAAAACGGAAACTTTGTGACAACTGGAGTAGATTGGAGTCAAGAGTTAGACGGTTTTGAAGATAAGGATCATTTTGAGATGATGCATCAAGAGAATCTTTATCGTTATGAAAGTAATACAGGACAGGCGTTTTTATTACATTTTCAACCATTTGCTTATAATGGTTGGCATACCGTCAGTATGATATCCGCAGATATCATTACAAATCGTACAAGGAATGCAAATATCCTGGCATTTGCCTTTTCTATCATTATCTTAAGTACGGTTTTATTTATCGTCTATCAGGTAATACATAATCATCGCATTTCCAAGAAGGAATTAGAGCGTATAGCGAGTTATGATGATGTCACAGAGAGTGATAATTATACCGCATTCTTAAGTGTAACCAAGCAATGGTTAAAACAGACGAGTCGAAAAGGCTGGTGTATCGTTCATTGTGACATCAAAGATTTTAATATCATCAACTCATTACTTGGCTATATTGAAGGAGATCACTTGTTGAAGAATGTTTTTGATATGATTCATCAAGATCTAAAGGAAGAAGAGCGTTGTGTAAGGGTAGAGGCCGATCGCTTCGTTATCTTATGGCAAATGGATGATATTGAACTTATCAAAAAAAGGATCGAATTCATCGATCATCAAATTTGTGAAAGCTTTATTACGAAAAGTTATCATGAAGAATTGTTGTTGTATTACGGTGTTTATGTAATCAAAGAATCCGATATCGCTTTTGTAAAATGTATCGATAAAGCGAAATATTGTAAAAAATATTGTAAACCTGATCAAAAGATTATGATCTATGAAGATTCCATGTATGAAAATCGTATGAAGGAACGAAAGATGGAAAATCGCATGTATCATGCATTGGGAAATGATGAATTTAAGGTATACTTACAGCCTAAGGTTGATACAAGAGCTGGGAATAAAATTGTATCAGCGGAAGCACTTATTCGTTGGCAAGATCCAACACTTGGAGAAATCTATCCTTCTGAATTCATCCCTTTATTTGAACGTAATGGCTTTTTGGAGCATTTAGATTTTTATACTTTTGATATCGTTTGTATGAGTCTAGCCAAATGGAATCGAGAAATAGATCCTAATCTGAGTGTATCTTTCAATATATCACGTTCCTATATTTTCAATGAACATTTTGTCAAACATTTGACAGATATCACAGATACCTATGGTGTCAATCGACATAATGTAGAGATTGAAATTGTAGAAAGTATGATTTTTGAGAAACCGGAAAAGCTTCTCGGGGTTATACAAGAATTGATAGCGCAAGGTTTTCAAATCGCTATGGATGATTTCGGTAGTGGATATTCATCTCTCAGTATGTTGAAACAAATTCCTTTTGATATCATTAAAATCGATCAAGGCTTTTTCAAAACAGAAGAGCACAATGAAGAAAAAGGCAAGGCCATTGTGGATATCATCATACGACTTGCGCAGATCCTTCATGTTGAAGTGGTCACTGAAGGGATAGAAACTAAGGAACAATTGGATTTTGTGAAAAAGGCAGGATGTCATGTGATACAAGGATATTATTTCTATAAACCAATGAAGTTAGAGGAATTTGATAAGCTCATTGAATTAGAAGATGGTTTTGATAAAACAAAATTAAGTAAACAAATCAAGGAAAGAGGATAACAAAAAAAGAGAATCATAAGATCCCCTTAGAAGCATTTTAAATGTTGTAAGGCATGATAAATACCATCTTGATCAGAGGTTGTCGTGATAAAGTCGGCAATCTCTTTTATTTCGTCAATGGCATTTCCCATCGCAATGCGATATCCTGCAGTTTGCATCATTTCCAAATCATTATAATTATCGCCAATACAAGCAACCTCATCTTTTTCTAAATGCAAATAGTTCATCAATTCCTGTAATCCGACACCTTTATGAATACCTTTCAATACCACATCATAGCCATCCTTAGAATAAGGAAGAAAAGTCAAAGATGGATGGTTTCCATAAGCTGATTCTACTGCTTTTGGATCTGCATGAACACTGGCACTTTGCGGTATATCATGTAAATGACGATCTTGAGTAGGACAATCGATAAACGGTTCAGTACCGATATCACTGTGCATTTGTCCTTCAAGCCAATCTATTTTTTCAGGATGTTGATAAATATACATATGATCCATAAACTTAAACACAAGACCGGCTTGTTGTTTATGACAAAAATCCAACAAATCGATAACATCTTCTTCTTTAAAGTCATGATGTGAAATGATTTCCTGTTGTTGATTGACGATAACACCACCTGAAACAGATAATATGTAATCCGGTTGAAGATCATTCAATGCTTTTCCTAATGCATAATGTGCTCGTCCGCTCGCAATTACAAAATAATATCCGTTATCCTTGGCTTTTTGAATGGCTTTAATGGCAGAGGCAGGAACCTCATGATGAACACAATCATAGAGCGTACCATCAACATCAAATACCAGCATTTTTATTTTATTCATGTAAACACCTTCCTTGTATCTTAGTATAGCCTAAAAAGAATAGATTTCCTAGAGATTACAAGAAAAATGATCTATATGATCAAGATGATTTAGGAAAGTGAAGAAAAAGCTTTTTTTCTTTATCCTGCATACGGTATAATGGAAACAGAAGAAGGTGGAAAGATGCAAAAACAAAAACAGGCGGCACTTGAGGCTATGCTCACATGGCTTGAGGATGATCAAGTGTTGAAACAACAACCCGAAGTCATTGAATGTGATAAAGAATTCGATTTACATAATCTACATTATTATGTGTTTCGTTTCAAGGAGCATGAACAAGATGAATGGTTATTAGGGGTATGTGGGGGATATGAAAAACATGATATGGAACATTGTGGGCATGTATTCTCTCGTTATCTTACCTATCATGAAGAAACAGCGATGGAAGATGCGATATCCATTGTGGAGTTTATTCGTGATTATTGGATGAAACAGGCAGAAGACGAAATCAAAAAGAATGATAATCTACAAGATGAAGAAATGGATAATAGCGGTAATTTTAATGGATTCATTTTAATGGATACACATGAATTTGATGTCATGAAGGTAGTAGCACAGCTGAAAAAAGACTGGGATATCACTGTTGATGTGTCAAGTGGAGAAGATGCAAGTGAAAATGCCATCGTATTTGAAGTGGATGATATGCTAGCTGCTGTTAGTTTTATGGATGCTCCGGTACCGGATGGTGAAGCTGAATATTTTGCGCAAAGCAATTACTTTTGGAAGGAAGCGTGCGATACGACCAAGCAACATGTATCACAAATCTTGTTAGCTGTGTTAGGACATGATAAATCAGCACAAGAAGCAGGTATTCTTTTTGTGAAGCTTGCTTCCAGTGCTATGCGTTGTGGACATGCTTTAGGTATTTATACCAGTGGCACCGTATTTCATCCGCAAATGTATATTGACAGCGCAGAAGTCATACGAGAAGGAGGTTTTCCTTTAACGAATCTGGTTTATTTTGGCTTCTATCAAGACAACGATAACATCAGTTGTTATACCTATGGAATGAAGGCCTTTCATAAAGAAGAGATGGAGATTTTAGGGGCAGAGATGAAAGTAACGGACTTATTGGATTTCATTTACGATATCGCTTATTATGTGATTACTTCAGATGTTGTTTTAAAAGATGGCGAAACCATTGGCTTTAGTGAGGAACAAAAACTATTGATCACATATTCCAAAGGTGTGGCTGTTGAAGGAAACAGTTTGAAGATCCATTTGTGAGGCAAAGGCAATGCATTTAGAAGAGCTGATCAATCAGCATTATACAGCGTTAAATGAGAATGATAAGGAAGTATGTCGTTTGTTGTTGACACATCGATCTCGATTGGCTTCCTACTCTTGTGAACAGGTCGCTACGTTTTGTCATATATCCAGAGCTACGCTACTTCGTTTATGTAGAAAGATATCATTAGTATCCTTTTCTGATTTAAAGTTATTGTTAAAGGAAGAAGCTCAACAGGATATGCCTTTGGAATTTGATTTATTTGATACTTATCATGCGTTGATCGATGAATTAAAGAAATTTTCTTATCGTTCTATTTGTGAGCGTTTGTATGCTTGTAAGACCATTTATATTTATGGAACAGGCAATGAGCAAAAAACTTTGGCAGAAGAATGCAAACGTATTTTACTGAGTGCGGGAAAATGTGTCATTGATTTGTTTGATATCGGAGAAGTCGCTTTTATGAAACCCACCTTTCAAGCTGAGGATATGTTTATCATGATTTCTTTATCCGGTGAAACAAAGGAAGGCATTCAAATTTTACAAATGCTTCAACAATGTGATATTTATACGATATCTATGACAAGACTTGCGAATAATACGATATCCTCTATGTGCAATGAGCATCTCTATGTTGCGACCAAGGTTGTAGAAACCATGGATTATGAGCTGGTATCAGCATTTTATGTATTATTGGATTTATTATTTATCAACTATTTAGATTATCAAAGGGAGGTGGAAGCGTGCGAATCGAAGAATTGATGAATCGTTACTACACCACCTTCAGCGAGAATGATCGCTATATTGCCTCTTGTATCCTTGCTCATAAGAATGAATGTGTGCATTGTTCAATTGAAGCCTTTGCGTCTAACTATCATATCTCTAAAAGTTCGTTATCTCGATTTTCGCAAAAGCTTAAGTTACCCGGGTATAGCGAGCTTCGTTCTATCGTAAGAATGCAACAGCAAAAAAAAGAAGCAACCTCTTCTTTTCTGGATGTTGCCATACATAATTATCATGCGATGATCGAAGATATGCGAAAACGTGATCTGACATCTTTATTTGAAAAAATGGATCATGCGAAACGTATCTTGATCTTTGCCAATGGTTATTCTCAAGCAAAGGTCGCAAGTGAAATGAAACGTATCTTTTTGCCTACACACAAAATTATTTATGATATGCATGGATCTGACATGGCAATCTCTTTTACAAATATGGTACAGGAACAAGATCTTGTGGTCTTTATTTCTTTGGATGGTGAATCCAAAGATGTGATCGATATCGCAAAACAATTGCGATTAAGGCAAATACCAATGGTATCCATCACACGCATGAAGATGAATACACTGACCGGATTATGTGAGGAAAATCTTTATATTCATGCTTTACAAGTACCGGCTGACTATGGTGTTGCTTATGAAATTACGACGCCATATTTCATATTGATCGAAATGTTATATCTACAATATCAGCGTCATTACCAAACCTGCACATATTCCCGGAATATGAAATAACGTTCAGTAAGCGTACATTGTTGTTAAAGGGCTTTCCTTCATTGTAAGCCCTTTTTTTGCGTGTTATCCTATAAGTGTCAAGAGGAGGGATACCTTGAAGAAAATGATCCTATTGGATATCGATGGTACATTAAGAGATGAACGCTATGGGATACCAAAATCCGCCATACATGCAATCAAAGCATGTGATAAAGCCGGACATATTGTTTGTCTTTGTACCGGAAGAAGCAGTTCTATGATTCAAAACGATGTACTTGCGCTACAGATTGAAAATGTCATCAGTGGTGGTGGAAGTCACATCAAACATCAAGACAAGGTGTTAAAAAATGAAAGCTTTCCTTCAGAACAAATACAACAACTCAAACAGCTTTTGTCAACGAGTGATTGTGGAGTTGCGATGGAAAGTACCACTCATATTTTCATGAATCAAAAAGCATGTGATATATTGAATGATAGAAATCAAAGAAAAATAAAGGGTTGTGATGAAAAACAGCTACAGGCTTATGTGCAAAATGAAAAGATACTATATCGAAATAATTTTCATCTTCATCAAAAAGACCCCATTCATAAGATTTGTTTATGGACCAGGGAAGAAGTTTTTCATCAAGTACAAGAAATCCTAAAAGATGATATGATGCTGGCACAAACAGCAAGTACAAAGAAAGAGCAATATTATGAAATCATCTTGAACGGTTGTGGAAAAGCAGATGCAATCAAGATGCTTTGCCAATATCTCGGCATAGAACAAAAGGATACCATCGCATTTGGAGATGGAATGAATGATGCGGATATGCTACGTTATTGTCATGTGGGAATTGCGATGAAACAAAGCGATGAACGCTTATTTGCTTATGCTGATGGAATCTGTGAGGATGTCATGGAAGATGGCATTTATCTGGAATTGAAAAGAAGAAACATCATAGAAAGGTAAAGGTTGAAATGATATGAAAAAACAATGGTGGCAAGAAGAGGTCGTATATCAAATTTATCCGAAAAGTTTTCAAGACAGCAACAATGATGGCATCGGTGACATCAATGGAATCCGATCCAGATTAGATTATTTATCCATGTTAGGTGTAACGATGTTATGGATCTGCCCGATCTTTCAATCACCTATGGATGACAATGGATACGATATATCTGACTATTTTGCGATTGCCCCTGAATTTGGGACCATGGATGATCTGAAACATTTGATTGAAGAGGCAAAACAAAAGGGTATCAAGATCATATTGGATCTGGTGATCAATCATACCAGCGATGAACATGCTTGGTTTCAAGAAGCATTGAAAGATCCAAACAGTAAATACCATGATTATTATATCTTTCATAAAGGAAATGAATTACCGAATAATTGGCGTTCTGTTTTTGGAACCAGCGTATGGGAAAAGGTAGAAGGAAGAGATGAATATTACTTTCATTCCTTTGGGAAAAAGCAACCTGATTTGAATTGGGAAAATCCAGAAGTAAGAAATGCTTTATATGAAATGGTACAACAATGGCTTGATTTCGGCATTGCAGGCTTTCGAGTAGATGCCATTACGTTTATCAAAAAAGATCTTAGCTTTGAAAGTAAAGAAGCAGATGGGGCAGATGGCTTAGTAAAATGTACGAAAACCTGTCGAAATCAACCCGGAATTGATGTATTTTTAAAGGAATTAAAAGAAAAAACCTTCGATCGTTATCACTGTGTGAGCGTTGCGGAAGCTCCGGGTGTTCAATATGATGAACTAGAGGATTTCATTGGTGAAAATGGTTATTTCTCTATGATCTTCGATTTCAAACATGCTGATCTAGATGTTGCCAGTGGTAGTGAATGGTTTAAAAGAGTTGATTGGCAGATAAAGGATCTAAAACAGCGATTGATGACATCACAGATGGCAATACAAAAGGTTGGTTGGGCAGCGAATTTTATTGAAAATCACGATCAACCAAGAGCAACCAGCAAATATTTGAAAGAATATGCACATCATAAAGATGCCATAACGATGATGGCAGCCATGTATTTCTTCTTACGAGGCACTCCCTTTATTTATCAAGGACAAGAATTGGGAATGGTCAATGCTGTACGAACAAACATCGAAGAGTTCAATGACATTTCAAGTATTGATCAATATCATCGAGCAATACAAGAAGGATTTACAAAGGAAGAAGCTATTCATTTCATCAACCTACGAAGTCGAGATCATTCACGTACCCCATTTCCTTGGACGAAGGATACCTATGGTGGATTCAGTCAACATACACCATGGTTGAACATGACACAAGGCTATGAAACGATCAATGCACAATCACAAATTCATGAACAATCAAGTGTATTCACCTTTTATCAAAAAATCATTGCTTTGCGTCAATATAGCCGTTATCGTGATTGCTTGATTTACGGGGATATTCAACCAATTGAAACACAAGATGATGTGATCGCATATCAAAGGTCAACTTCAAAAGAAACCATCTTATGCTATTTTAATTTTACCAATCAAAAACAAGACGTAGAAAAATACAAAGCATTTGATGAGTTGGTGTTAAATAATCTATCAAGTATGGAAATACAAGAGGATCGTATCACATTATTGCCATTTCAGGCATTGATGTTTACTGTAAAATGAGGAGGAAGTTCAAATGATCAATTATCAACAAATCGCAAAAGATATCAAAAATACCATAGGAGAACAAAATATCATATCCATCACACATTGTGCAACTCGATTACGTGTTATGGTCAAGGATCGTGAAGCAATCGATGATAAAGCTGTAGAGCATATTGATGAAGTAAAGGGTGTCTTTTTCACGAGTGGTCAATATCAGATCATCTTAGGAACAGGGATCGTCAATAAGGTCTATGCGGAAATGGAACAGCTGGGTATCAAAACTTTAGCGAAAAAAGATCAAGAGGAAGCAGTCAAGCAACAAGAGAAAGGCATCAAAAAAATCATGCGTATTCTTGCGGATATCTTTGTGCCGATCATACCTGTCATTGCGGCAACCGGATTATTTCTCGGATTAAAAGGATGTATTTTCAATGATCAAGTGCTTTCCTTGTTTGGCGCAAGCAGTGCGGATATTCCTGTGTATGTTCAAACGTTGGTGACGGTATTGACCGATACAGCATTTGCCTTTCTTCCAGCCATCATCACATGGTCAGCATTTAAAGTATTTGGCGGTACACCGGTCATTGGCTTGGTCATTGGTTTGATGTTGATCGCACCTGCATTACCCAATGCATACTCTGTCGCTGACCCTAAAAGTGGAGTAGATGCCATCATGGCATTTGGCTTTATCCCATTGGTAGGATGTCAAGGAAGCGTATTGACCGCAATTGTAACAGGTTGGTTTGGATCTAATTTAGAAAAGAAGTTAAGAAAGATCATGCCAAATGTATTAGATTTGATCTTTACCCCATTCTTTGTCATGTTGATTACCATGTTGGTAATCTTACTCGGTGTAGGTCCGATCATGCATTCTATCGAGCTGGGAATGGTGGATATCATTGAATACCTGATTCATCTACCTTTCGGTATCGGAGGCTTCTTGATTGGCTTTACCTATCCATTGGCAGTCATCACAGGACTTCATCATACTTATGTAATGATCGAAACATCTTTATTAGCAAATACCGGCTTTAATCCCTTGATAACACTATGTGCGATGTATGGCTTTGCGAATGTAGGAACCTGTCTTGCCTTTCTTGCGAAATCAAAAAATCATAAAATCAAACAGACAAGTGTCGGCGCCATGCTTTCTCAATTATTCGGTATTAGTGAACCGGTCTTATTCGGTATTCAATTACGATTTAATTTAAAGCCTTTATTCATCATGTTGTTAAGTTCAGGTACAGGAGCTGCGTTACTTTCTATTTTAAATATTCAATCCAATTCTTACGGTTTAGCCGTTTTACCTTCCTATTTAATGTATATTTATGATGGACATCAACTCCTATGGTATTTCTTGATATCTTTGATCAGTACAGCAATGTGTTTTATATTGACCTATCTATTCGCCATTCCTTCCGAAGCAATGAAGGAAGATCAACAAGAAACGCAAAAGATAAACGCAGATTTTATCGCACCGGCAAGTGGAACATTAACGAAACTACAAGAGGTAGAAGATGAAACCTTTGCGAAAAAACGATTAGGAGATGGCTTTGCGATCGATCTTAATGATGGTTTGATTATTTCACCTATGGATGGAGAAGTAATCACAGCGTTTCCTACTGGACATGCTTTTGGTATCAAAGGCAGAAATGGCTTAGAGGTATTGATACACATTGGCATTGATACAGTTGAATTAAATGGGGAAGGGTTTGATGTCATGGTGAAACAAGGACAACAAATAAAACAAGGAGATCCATTGGTGAAGGTAGATATAGAAAAACTTCATACTGCTGGTAAATCCAGCATGACCATGATCGTCTTCCCTAAGGAACAAAAAGTGGAACTTCATGAGTATGATACCGTTGTAACTTTAGGAGAATGTATGGCTTTGATGGTTGAATGAAACATCTGTGATACAGCTATGATACAAACTGGATACAAAGGGTCAAAAAATGTAAGAAATTAAGCATTATTTAAGGAATAAAATGTTCAAGAACTCCTTCTACATGCTATAATATGCAAGGATGAGGAGATTGAGAATATGCAACAGATAAAAAAGAAGAGAACATTGAGAATTGACAGAATATTGATCTTATTGATAGGTATTTTAATTCCGATTGCAGTGGTATTAGGTGTAGTAAAAATATTCACATCAAATCCATATGCGAAATATGATACTTATAATGAAGAAACCAAACTTGCCGGTGATATGAAACATGAAAGCAATGAGGAAGAGGATCAATATTATCTATCTGTATATTATCCCAAATATGACATTCCGGTCTTAGATCAAGCAGTAGCTGATTTTAAGAATAAAGAACTTATGACAGATATCAAGCATGAAGGAATGGCATTTATTACAGTTGATTATGATAGCGAAACCATGTATGATCGTTATACAACATTAACCTTCCATCAAAAGGTCGTGGATGAAAATGACAAGGTACTTGCGAAAAAAGATTACTCTTATAACTATGATAAAAAAACAGATAAGATGTTAGGTGTCAAAGATGTCATTCGAAGAGATTATCTGAATCTGTTGAAGAGCAAGGCAAATGATAAGATTGATAAAAAAGCTATTACAAGTGAGAATTTATCTAATTTTCAAATCGGTAAAAATGATATCACTTTTTACTTAAACAATGATGTTGATCAAAAAATCACGATAAATTATAAAGAAAATGCGAACTACATCGCTTTGGCAGATAAAAACATTCCTTCCTTATATCAAGGAGATGTTATAACACCTAGTGCTCAACCTAAGGTGGATAAAAATAAAAAGCTTGTGGCGATTACCTTTGATGATGGACCACATGCAAGTAATACTGAAGCCATCATGAAGGAATTCGAAAAGTATAACGGAAGAGCTACTTTCTTCATGCTGGGACAAAATGTCGGATATTATCCGGATGTGGTAAAAGATGTATATCAACGTGGTTTTGAATTGGCGAATCACTCTTGGGATCATGCGGATCTAAGAGAATTGAATAAACAAGGTATCATTGATGAAATCTATAACACACAGGACGCAATTTATGAATTGACAGGACATGAGCCTTCCTATTTCAGACCACCATATGGTGCATTAAATGATACGGTGTTAGAAGCAAATCAAATGGGCTACGCATTTTGGGATGTAGATTCCAACGATTGGAGATTCAAAGAAGCAGGTGCAATCAGTAAAAGTGTGGTTTCTCATACAAAAGCCGGTAATATGGTGATTTTGCTTCATGATATCCATGAGTTTTCTAAAGACAGCATTCCATCTATCCTTGCCCAATTAGACAAGGCGGGATATCAGTTTGTGACCTATTCTACATTGATGGAACATGAAAAAGAATATCTGTTGCAGTTAGATTATAATTACGGTGTACCAAACGATGTTGCAAATGGAAAATAAGCTTTGTGAACGATTCTGGAGAATCATTTGATTTTGGAATAACTAGAAAATATCATAACTAAAAGAGAATGGAAGAAAGATCAAGGTCTTTAGCAAAGGCTACGAGAAAATGGATGAAGAATCCAGATCGATTACAAGCACTGTTACAAAAAAAGCTTTGATGAAGAATTCAATCACTAAAATTAATTTAAGTCCTCATGATGAGGGCTTTTTTCTCATGGTATATAATCTCCTATTTGGGTTGATAATTAGGAAATAATATTAACTATTCCTCCTATTTGAATTGATATTCTCCTATTTGTTGCGTATAATAGGAGAATAAAAGGTGTGATAGGAGAATGAGAAATTTCAATTACTTAACGATCAAAGACATGAAATGGGAATTAGAGATCCTGAGCATGATCGCAAAGATCTATGAATATAAAGGAAAACAAGAGTTATACCTCAAACAGAAACCAATGATGTTAGAAAAATTGGTAGAGATATCAAAAATTCAGAGTACACAGGCATCCAATCAAATCGAAGGTATCATTACAACGGATACTAGAATTAAACAATTAGTAAATCATAAAACCACTCCTAGGAATCGTAATGAGGAAGAAATTGCGGGTTATAGGGATGTTCTGAACACTATTCATGAAAGTCATGAATACATTCCAATCAGAAGTAACTATATCCTGCAACTGCATAAGAATTTATATTCCTATACTCTTGAATCCTTTGGCGGTCATTTCAAAAATACACAAAATTATATTGCTGAGGTACTGAGTGACGGAACCAAAATCGTTCGGTTCCAGCCTTTGGCTCCTTACGAAACACCACAGGCAATTGAAGCTATCTGTAGCAGTTATAATGAAGCCATAGAAGCAGAGATCGAGCCTTTGCTGCTGATTCCGTTTTTTATTTCTGATTTTTTGTGTATTCACCCCTTTAACGACGGCAACGGCCGCATGTCCCGTCTTTTAACGGCTTTGTTGCTATATCGCAGCGGATTTGAAGTAGGCAAATATATCAGCATGGAAAACAAAATCGAAAAAACAAAGGTAGCTTATTACAATGCGCTTCAAGATATCGAACAAGGATGGCATGATGGGCAAAATGACTGCACTCCTTTTATTGTTTATTTCTTAGGTGTTTTATTATCCTGTTATCGGGACTTTGAAGATCGTCTTGATCTGATTGAAGAAAAGATGCCGGCGATCGAGATGGTACGAATGGCCATCAATGATCATTTGGGAAAATTCACGAAAAGCGAGCTTCTTGAAACTCTGCCTACACTGAAAAGAGCGACCGTGGAGAAGGCCTTAAAACAATTAGTTGAAGAGGGATTTATCGAACGTCACGGCGGTGGTAGATCGACCTTTTACAGCATCAAATAAAAATCGATTCGTCTTACCCTTTGCATAAAATCACGCTCGTGATAAAGAGTTCGGCCACTAACATACCATTTTGATTTCATTAGAAAAAATGCAACTTAGTAATGCTTAAACGCAAGACGGTCGATATGAGATTGTGTGACAATAGGAATCATCATATAATGCAGACAGAAAAGAGAGGGAATATCATGAAAAAAATACTAATTGTAAGACAAATTCCACCACTGACTATATAGGATATGCTTTATATGCCTTTGGTGGATTAAAAAGAAAAATGATTGAAGAGCTAATGTTATCAGAAAATAACGTATAGACGGCTTTTATAATGGAAGTAATATTCGGTTTGCCTAAACCAAGAAGATAAATCACCTTTGATAATGGAACATATGGAGTAAATTAAGTTTACATATTAAGGAAAGCGGTATACATAAAGCAATCATTATTACTGGTTTCTTAATGAGTCAGTTCTCTTTCATAAAATTCACATCATTGGTAATGTTATATTTGAATTTCTTATCAACTTTATTATTGTTCTATCAATTATTATTATTAGTAAGATTGTTGTTGTATATGATTTCAGAAAAGGATATGAATAAAATTTATTTTAATAAATATCCTTGAGAAAACCAATGAAGTCTTATCTTTGATTTTATTGTTTTTTTTTGTTATTTTCATCGTAAAGTGTTCTTCAATTACAACAAGGTATGATAAAATGAAGAAGAAAGGTATGAATTGAAGATGGAAATCAGAGCACTCAAACATAAGGATATAGATCAGGTCATGGAACTATGGCTAAGTGGGAATTTAGATGCACATAGCTTTATCCATGAAAGCTATTGGTTAGGCTATTATGAAGAAGTAAAAGAAATGATGCATCAGGGTGAATTATATGTTCAAGAACATCAAGGAAAGATCATTGGCTTTATCGGGCTTCAAGATGGATATATTGCAGGATTGTTTGTTCATAAGGATGATCGTTGTATGGGAATAGGGAAACAATTGCTGACGTATGCGAAACGATTGTATCCATATTTATGTTTACATGTATATAAACGCAATCAAAGTGCCCTTCGTTTTTATGAAAGAGAAGGATTTTTGATCACACAGGAACAAATCGAAGAAGAAAGTGGACAAATAGAATATGTCATGGAATGGAGGTGTAGATAAAATGGAACATAAAGACAAAACCGCTGTAGATAAATATGAAGAGCTTAAAGAATTGTTAGAACAGCATCGCTCCCTTGATAATGCCGAAAGCATGGCAGCGTATATGAAGCATCATTTCGTGTTTTATGGAATATCCACAGTAGAGCGTAGGAAATTGATTCGCCCTTTCTTGAAGGAAGAGAAGAAACAAGGGGGCATTGATTGGGAACTATTGGATGCTTGTTTTCAAGATGATCATAGAGAGATGCAATATATTGGGATCGATATACTGAATGCGATGCAAAAATGGTTACGATATGAAGATATTGCATTAATAGAACCATATCTTAGAACCAAACAATGGTGGGATTCGATCGATGCATTTGATACATTGATCGGAGATATCGGACTTAGTGATCAAAGAGTAGATGGATTGATGTTAACTTGGTCCAAGGATGATGATTTCTGGATGAACAGACTTGCCATTGACCATCAATTGACTAGGAAAGAAAAAACCAATACAAAGCTACTTAAGGCTATTCTATTGAATAATTTAGGTAGTAAGGAATTTTTTGTGAATAAGGCCATTGGTTGGAGCTTAAGAGAATATTCTAAGACCAATCCAACCTGGGTCTATGAGTTTATCGAACAATACAAAGCTGATATGCACCCTTTAAGTATTAGGGAAGCAAGTAAATATTTAGGCTAGAGGCCGAAAGGAGCATTTATGAGTATCAAAGTAATCGCAACGGATTTAGATGGAACCTTTTATCATAGAGACTTAAGCTATGATAAAGTACGTTTCTTACGTCTTTATGAGGAAATGAAAAAACAGGGTATTCATTTTGTAGTAGCTAGTGGTAATCAATATTTTCAATTAGTTTCCTTTTTTGAAGAAATGAAGAATGAAATTACGTTTGTATCAGAGAATGGGGCATATATCGTAGATCAAGGTAAGGAAATGTTCTCTGTATCAATTGCCAAGGATACCTATGATCACATTGTGAGCGTATTGAAACAGTATCCTTCTATTATGACCATTATTTGTGGAAAAAACAGTGCGTATGTTTTAGATACCATTTCGGATGAGGATTACAATCTTTATATCGATTATTTTCCGGTAATGAAAAAAGTGAAAAGTTTTGATGAAATTGATGATCAAATTCTGAAATTTGCTTTGGTGGCAACAAAAGATTTCGATGATGTTGTACGTCAGCTTCAAGCGGCAGTAGATGAAAGCATGAGCGTGGTAACCAGTGGTCATGAGTGTATTGATTTGATCGTTAAGGGCGTACATAAAGGAAATGCCTTAAAGAAATTGATGGAGAAATGGAATGTTACATCTGAGGAAGTACTGGCATTTGGTGATGCGGAAAACGATTTGGAGATGTTGAAACTGGCAAAGTATGGCTATGTGATGGAAAACGGAAGTCAAGCAATGTTAGAACAATTTCCTTTACATGCACCACACCATGAATTAGACGGTGTATTGGAAATCATAGAACAATATCTTATGAAATAGAGGTGAAAAGGGCGATGTTTGCTCTTTTTATTTACTGATTTACGCTTTTATATATAGGACTATATTGTGAAAATAGGAAATAGGAGATATTATTATGTGCATTAGAAAACGTAATTATATAGTTTGCTTTTTAGTTTTATGTATTTTGGAAATTGCGTGATATTTTAATTAACCTCATGATATTATATATGCGTTTGCTATGAAAAAGTGGTGGATACAGTGGACTCTAAAGAGTTTCACTTTTCGTGAATTTATAATCATTTTATATCAATAAAAAATGGATACTTAATAGTTAATATCCTTTTGTCAAATTGTATGATATAGTAAAAATGTGCATATAAATATCTCTAATAAACACTATCATTATCTAATAGTTGAAAGAAGGTGAAGGGATGATTACGCAACGGCAGTATCACATCATTAAGTTTTTGTTAGAAATGAAAAAGCCAATTAGCAGTCAAATGATAGCACAAAAAATGGGTGTTTCACAAAGAACAATAAAAACAGAAATCGGCCTAATTAAGGAACAGTGTGAAGATAGTGCATTTCATATCATTTCCAAAAAAGGTACCGGCTATCAAATTATCGTTATAGATAATGAATCAGTGTCATCCATACTAGAAAAATATAGTATCTATGATGAATATAATGTATTTGAAGAAAGAAACAGCATGTTGCAATGTCTACTAATAAAAAGTAATAAGGCAATTCATCTACAAGATTTGGAAGATGAAATGTATTCCAACAGAAATAGTATTTATCAATGTATAAATCATAGTGTTCAAGTATTTTTAGAATATGACTTAGCGTTGAAATCAAGTAATAAAGGTTATTTCTTATATGGCAAAGAGCATAATAAAAGAGTGTTTATTCATAATTTATTAAAACGTAATTATACCTATGTACAAAAAGCATTTCATAACTATAAAGGGAATCCTAAAGAAAAAAAGCAAATCATAGAAGTGGTTATTAATTACCTGCATGAAGAAAAAGAGAAGGCAATATCAAAAGTTTCAGTTGATGAGATTGTGGATTATCTTTATCTCTCCCATATAAGAAATAGAGAAGGTAATGTTCTATCATTTACCTCAAACGATAGAAATTTGATTAGAGAATTTCCAATCACCTATGCAACATCTTCAAAAATAATAAAAGAATTGAAAGAAAAATTTCAAATGCAGTATACAAAAGATGATGTTTTATTTCTTCTGATTTTGTTGATGTCATATCGCTTATCCAACATTAGCTACGCTAAAGAAACTTTGCGTAAAGAATTATATACGATAGCAAATGAATGTTTACATTATGTACAGAAAAGTCTAGGTATACAAGAAGAAGACGCAAATGATACATTAATGAATATCACGTGCTATCTTCGTTCTTTCCAACTTCGTAATTACTATAAGATTATGATCCGCATTGATTATATCTCATATGTTAAGATAAGAAGGAGTTTTTTAGCAGCATTAGATATGGCCTATTATTGTTTGGAATATCTTTATCATACCTATGGCTATATGATAAATGAAGATGAATTATTATATCTTTTACCTTGTTTTGTGACCTATCATAATAGTTTAAAGAAAAAACATAAATTAAATGCTTTAGTCATAACCATATCCGGGGTCATGTTTGGTAATTTAATTAAAGAAAAATTAAAGGATGAATTTGAAGCCTATTTTAATAATATTGATGTAAAAGAATACTATTTGACTACAAAAGATGATTTTTTAGGAATAGATATAATCATTAGTGATTGTTCAACAAAATTATTGAATATAAATAATATACCAATCTGTCAAGTAAGTAGTTTAATGGAAGAACCTAGAGATATAACAACTGTTATGTATTTTCTTATGAGCATGAAACAGATGAAGTTGGTTGATATCTTTTATGAAGAAAATCTATTTTATGGATGGGAAGTAATTGATAGAAATGAAATGTTCCATGGAATTGTAAGCATTATTGGAAAGTTCTATCCATGTATAGATAAATCATTACTTCTTAGGGAATTAGTTCGTAAAGAGTCGGTCATTTCTTATGAGTGTGGCAATAATGTTGCGGTATGCTTTTTATATGATGATATATTTGTGAAAGAGCGATTTATGATCATAGTCAATAAACAGCCATTTTTATGGAAACGCGAAGTAGTACAAGTTGTTTTTGTGTTTTGCCTACGTAAAAATAATTTTTCTAACTATCAGTATTTAACAAGAGAAATTTGTTCATTAATACAAAATTTTGATGCCGTATCAGCTATTGCAAATAACGTAGATTACCATGCAATCTTGAAATTAATTCAAAGTTTTGGCTATTAAGAGATCATTAAAGAGGATGATCTTTTTTTTGTGTGCCAAACATGTTATACAGCTAGGTGGTCAAAGTCTACTGAGAAGGATTACCAGTGCAGATTTTCAGCTATTAACCTCTTTCTGACTCTGTTATCGTTATGAATATTCCTGATGTTTTTTATATGATGAATATTTCAAATGAAGATTCATTTTTACTTCCTTTTCTAAGTGCAATTTAATTCATTGATAATTCTTATAAACAACTTATAATGTGATTAAGGAAATGCATTTCTTGAAATTTAGAAAGGAGAAATTTCATATGAATATCGTTAATGTTAGGGTAGATGATCGATTAGTACATGGTGTTGTTGCGACCACATGGATTCCTAAACTGCAAATCGAACGCGTAATCGTGATAGATAAAGAAAGTGCGGAGAATCCAGTGATGAAGAATATTTTAAGAATGGCAACTCCAACAAATGTTCGATTATCTGTGCTTACGCCTGAAAAAGCAATTTCAAATCTAAAAGTAGATCGTTATGGAATGGAAAGATTGATGATTGTGATCAAAGAATTAGAAGTTTTAATAGAATTATCAAATCATGATATAGCAATCGAAAAATGTACTATGGGAAATTATGGGAATATTAATCGAACCAATGGTATTGCAATAACAAAATATTTAACCGTTGATGAAAGCAGTGCAAAAAAGGTTATTTATCTTCATGACCAGGGATTAAAATTGATTGCTCAATTAGTTCCTGATGATCAACCACAAGATTTTTACCAATTAATGAATGCGAAAATAAAAAAATAGATAAAGAGGAGGTAAGTTATTGTGTTTACATTTATGCAAATATTACTTATAGCAATAATTGTTACTGTAATAGATTATGATGCAACAATTATTCAAATATTTACAAAGGGTCCTGGTTATGTTCTACTAACTGGTTTTTTGACAGGATTAGTTATGGGGGATGTAACTACGGGATTATTGATTGGTGGAACCATGCAGTTAATGAGTTTAGGTTTAGTAGGGGTTGGAGGATCATCTATACCTAATTATGAAGTTGGAGCAGCAGTTGGGACTGCTTTTGCAATAGCGACTGGAAGTGGCTTAGAAACAGCCTTAGTCATTGGTATTCCGACTGCAACATTAGGTGTGCAATTTGATGTGTTAGCTAAAATGATTGGCTCTTTTTGGTTACATCTTGCCCAAAAGGCCATGGATGAAGGTAAATTTAAAAAAGGATATCGTATCATATTCTTTGGGAATTTATTTGGTGGTCGTTCAGCCGTTGGAAATACGTATCCAACATTGCTATTCTTAATTCTAGGATCAGTATTTGTAGAATCTCTAGTGGCAAATATACCAGAATGGCTTACAATTGCGTTAACGACAGTTGGTAATGTTTTACCAGCATTGGGAATGGCACTTTTATTGAAGTTCTTACCAGTAAAAGGGAATCTTCATTATTTGATATTAGGTTTCATTTTAGCGGTTTATTTTGAATTGCCTATTTTACCAATCGCCATTATTGGAGCAATTATTGCTGTTCTTGTATATAAGAATCTACAAAATCAGAATCAAAATCAGTATTCTTTGGAGGGAGGTATTGGAGATGAGTGAAAATAAAATATCTAAACAAAATCTTTGGCAGTTTCATATGCGATATCTAATTGCTTCAGGTGCATGTCAAAATTATGAAAGTATGCAGAGCTGTGGTATTGTTTTTGCAATTGGTCCCTTTTTGGAAAAATTGTATGGAGATGATCCAGAGTTATTAAAGAAAAAATTCAGTACTTATTTTCAATTTTTTAATTGTCAACATTATTTTGGTGGAGCAATCAATGCAGCGGCTTTGGCAATAGAAGAAACAAAGGCAGCTGATGCTAGTGAAATAGCTGCGGCAATGAAAACAAGCATGATGGGACCGTTTGCAGGTATTGGCGATGCGCTATTTAATACACTACCAAAAGTTGTGTTTTCTGCTCTTTCTGCATATGCAGCTATTGAAGGAAGTTTTATGACAGGTGCATTATTATTCTTCATTTGCACACCTCTATTATTTTTTGTAAGGTGGGAAATGGTTAAGATTGGATATTATCAAGGACTTAAATTTATTGGAGAGCGACAAAATCAATTGAATAATTTAAGAACTGCAATATCCGTCATGGGTATTATAGTCGTTGGTGCTATGATTGCGACAAATGTCAAAATAACAACACCACTAAATATTACCATTGGAGAATCCTCTTTGCTTATACAAGATATTTTGGATAAAATTATTCCGAAGATTCTACCAGCACTAGCTGTTCTTATTATATATTTAGGGTTCAATGTCAAGAAAATGAATACTATTAGAATGGTTTGGCTGATAATTTTTGTCACTACTATTCTTTCTGTAATTGGAATCATTGCATAAGGAGAGGATAGAAAAATGGTAAAGGTATCTACATCATGGATTGACGTCACTCCTTCTTACCCTATTCATATACTTGGTCATTCTATGCGCAAAGAAAAAAGTAAAGGCGTACATGATGCTATATTATTCGTTCTTTTATGGATATTTGTAGATGATCGAGAATTCCTTTTTGTCGCAGTGGATCTTTTAGGTGTAGACTATGAATTTACAAATGAAGTAAGAGATAAAATCACTCAAAAAATTAAAATTCAACAAGATCAGATTCATATTAGTGCTACACATACGCACTCAGGACCTCTTATAAATCATCGTGACAGCACAAAGCAATATGATAAGCAGTATCGTAAAACAATTATAGAAAAACTTGTTGAAGAGGCAATACAATCCCATGAAAGGGCGAAACCGGTAGAAAAAATTATCTGTAGTACAGGATTTTCAGAAGGGTATTATGGAAATAGAAATGATAAAAATTGGTTTGGTGACCAACATATAGATTTCCTCAAGTTTATAGATGACAAAGGTAATGTGATAGCAGCATTATTAAATATGGCTTGTCATGCAACTGTCCTAAGTCCTATAGAATATCAACTTAGTGCTGATTTATTAGGAGCGATAAGAAAAAAGGTAAATGATAAATTACAAATTATGCCACTTGTTAATAATGGTGCAGCTGGAGATATGAGCACTAGATTATATAGACAGGGAAATGATTTTTCTGAATTAGAAAGAGTTTCTTCTGGAATTGTAAATCAAATTATGAATTTTAAGAATCAGCAGATATTGTCATTATCAAGTCCAAAGGTTGACACTTTTCAATATATAAGTGAAACTATATTTAATGAAAAAGAAGCAAATGCCACTTTACAAAATTTGAAAAAACAGTTACCGACTACGACAGATTTTGATCAGAGAAAATGGTTATTATCTGAAATTCAAGATTATGAAGAACGTTTACATATGAAAAGAGTAAAGATGATATTTGATACTACAATTATAGATATGGGAGATTTACAAATACTCATATTACCATGTGAACTATCAGCTGCTCTTGGAGCAGAATTGAAAAGTCATTCCAAAGCAAAAATTTGTATGATCTTTGGTTATAGTAATGGGCAGACAACCTATGTCGTTGAAAAAAAGCAGTTTGAAAAAGGATATGGAGGAGCTGTAACAAAGCTTGTTATGGGAAAAGCAGAAAAATATAAAGATATGATCTTACAGCATATGAAAATAAAGGAGGATGAGAATGCGTAAATATTTATTAATAAGTCATGGTAAAATGGCCCAGGGTGTGAGTGAATCTTTAAAAATGTTTTTAGGAGAAAATCATGCATTTAAATATATCTGTGCCTATGTTGAGCATTGTGATCCACAAAAAGAGATACAAAAATTTTTTTCAAAAGTAGAAGAACAAGATGAAGTAGTTGTTTGTACAGATTTATTAGGTGGAAGTGTCAATCAGTTTATGATACCTTACTTAAAGCGGGAGAACACATATATTATAGCTGGATTCAACTTACCCTTATTAATGGAATTGAGTTTTTTACCAGAACCAATGCAAAAGAAAGAACTTAGATTAGTTATTGAAAAAGCACAAAATGCAATTGTATTGGTCAATGATTATGATTTTGAACATAAAAGAAATGAGGGGGATGAATAATAATATAATATATTCGTTGAGTTTTTTGATCACAAAAGGAAATATCCTATTTCTAAATATTTCATCATATAAAAATCTGATGTCAATTAGTTCTTTGTAAAGAAGGATGTATGATCATCAGTTTTTTTATACAAAATTGGCAGGTATTCTCGAATTTATTAGCATGTTCTTTTAAATTTCTTATGTATATATAGGTTTTTTTAAGAAATTTCAAGAAAATTTAGGATTTTTACCTTCTTTTTACGTAATAGATATATAAGGAGGTGAAAAAATGAAATGTCTTAGATGTGGAAACAGTGATCCTATCTATTTTTATCAAGATAAGGATACATGGTATTGTAGAAAATGTATCGCTTTTGGAAGAGTGAATGTAAATGAACTGCCGCCTAAAAAACAATATCAAAGAAAACGGCATACTTGTCACCCACAATTAAAGTATCCTCTCACACCAGCTCAGAAAAAAGCCAGCGATTTGTTGATGTACCATTTATCCTGTCATGAAGATTGCTTAACGTTCGCATGTTGCGGGGCGGGCAAGACTGAAATTGTAATGGAAGCCATTGCGAGTTATTTAAACCAAGGAAAAAAAGTTGGCTTTGCGATTGCGAGAAGACAAGTGGTCTTAGAGATTGCACAACGTATGAAAGAAGCTTTTCCAAGCTTACAAATTGTTGCGGTATGCGAGGGATATACCGATATCGTGGACGGCGATTTGATCATTTGTACCATGCATCAGTTATACCGGTATCATCAGACCTTTGATTTGCTAATCATGGATGAAGTCGATGCTTTTCCATACAGAGGGAACCAGATACTGAAGGCGATAGCGATGCATGCTTGTGTTGGAGAAAAAATCTATCTGACTGCAACACCGGATGATGAAATGAAAGAAGAGGTGAAAAAAGGGAACCTAAAGTTGATCGAGTTATTTCAACGCCCACATGGATATCCTTTGATCGTGCCAGAAGTGAAGCGTGGATTTGTTTGGATGCAAATGCTATACCTATTATGTTTTCTACATAAACAAAGAAAAGAAGGAATACAAACATTGGTTTTCGTACCTACCATAGCGATGGCCAATCGCATGCAACGTTGGTTACATATCAGATTTCGCTGTGCTGCCTTCACCTCTAAGACAGAAAACAAAGAACAACTGATCGAACAATTTCATCAGAAAGCTTATGAATTTTTGATAGCGACAACCGTATTGGAACGAGGTATCACCATCAAAGGTATTTATGTAGTGATTTTGTTTGCGGATCATCCCGTATTCAATGAAGCCAGTTTGATTCAGATGATCGGACGTGTCGGTAGAAATATTGATATGCCAACTGGAAAAGGACTGTTTCTTTGTAAAAGGGATACCAAAGATATCAAACAATGCATTGCATCCTTAAAAAAGATGAATGAAAGTGGTGGATAAGGGAGGAAAGAGAATGAAGCATGATCGATGTCTGAATTGTTTTGGTAATATTGAACAAGAAATAAGCTGGAAAGATTGGTGGAAACAGGATGCCTTACTTTGTGGTCAGTGTAAAAAGCAATTAAAACGTATTGATTTAGATACGCAACTCAATGGTATACCACTTCATATCATATATGAATATAATGAAGCATTAGAAAGCATGCTATTTCAATTTAAGGAAGGAAGAGATATCGCATTGGCCCCTGTCTTTCTATATGAAGAACGTAAAAAACTCATCGACAGATATCGACACTATCATATCGTGTTGTTACCGAGTAGTGAGGAGAAACGAAAAGAGCGAGGCTTTCAACCTGTAAAAGAAATGCTGCGTAATGTTTCCATACCGACATTACAACCTTTCTATAAACTGAATAACCATAAACAATCCTTACAAAACTTTGAAAACCGTAAGCTAATCAATCAAGTGATTCAGCGAGATCCTGCGATTCCATTACCCCAAACCCCCTTATTACTATTCGATGATGTATGTACGAGCGGTTCTTCTTTGAAAAGAGCATATGAACTGATTCAAGAGCATACATATAAAATAGAGGCATTTGTATTATGTGCACATCCTTTGTTTGTCGAATCCTGCGATAAAAAAGATTTGCGACATTGCGATTGTTTCTCTATACTTGAACACGTAGCAAGAAATGGAAGGTGAAGTAACAATGAAAGGTAAAGTAAAATGGTTCAACACAGAAAAGGGGTATGGTTTTATCTCAACAGAAGAGGGAAAGGACATTTTTGTTCATTACTCCCATATTCTTCAAGATGGCTATAAATCTTTAGAAGAAGGCCAGCAGGTGAACTTTGATATTGTAGAGGTAGACAAAGGACTGCAGGCTAGAAACGTAGAAAAGTGCTAAGGAAAAGAAGGCATTTCGTTTGAAACGGCAAATGAAATGCCTTTCTTCTATAGCTGTAAGCCTTTACATATACAAAAATGTCTTAAGAATTCCAAATATTACCATATAGTGGTTGCGGCATCGGTTCCATTCAGTTATAATGCTACCGTGCTAGAAAGCACACGAGGAGGGTTACGATGAAAAAGCTAGCATTACTATTAGATTCCGCTGGTGATTTTCGTTTCCAGACAGAAGAAAGTGATCATGTTTACTTTTTAAAAACGAGAAGAGCTAAGGAATTAGAAACGACTATTGACTCTTTATTGGATACATATGAAGAAGTTATCGCTTTAACAAACAATCAGGAATATCATGATGCGAATAAGCATATGGTTAATGCCTTTAATGGAAGATTCATGATCTTGAATCTTGATGATGAAGAAGAAATCCATGATGCATTACTTGATATGGGCAACTATGCACAAAGAGAAGAAATACCAGAACGATCTATGATCTTGCATGTTGTAAAAAAACAAGCGGAAAGAGCACAAGCATAATCGAAACCACAATTAGTGTAAGGTAGCTAATTGTGGTTTTTCTTTATTATTTTGTGGAAAAGTGAACATGTTTGTTTCGTTATGAAAAACAAAGAAAATTATTTGTACACTATGAAAAAACATTTCAGAAAAAATCATGTAAATTGAGTTAAGAAAGCAGAAATCTAATTGATTTTTAGAGAAAAAATGTCTATAATGTTGATATGCATTTGATTAGCATAGAAAGGTATAGGGTTTATTAAGCAATGCAAGGAAAAGTTAAAATGTTCAACCAGGAAAAAGGATACGGATTCATCACTTTAGAAGATGGAAAAGATGTATTCTTCCACTATTCACAATTAAAGATGGATGGTTTCAAAACAATCGATAATGATGCTCAGGTTGAGTTTGAGGTTGTGGAAACAGATAGAGGTTTACAGGCACACGATATCGTAAAACTTTAAGAATCTGAAAAAACGGGCGATTGCCTGTTTTTTTTGGTTTGATAGTTTATCCATTTGTGATACAATGTTAGGGTATTATAAGCTTTCTATATATAGCGATTAGAAAAAATGAAGATACATGGAGGATATTTATGGCAAATGTGTTTGAACGCATGTTCAGCGGTGAAAAGAAAATACTGCATAATTTAGAGAAGACAGCCGATGCGGTGATTGCTCTTGCACAACGCATGGAGGCAATGAGTGATGATGAATTAAAGGGCCAGACGCAGGTATTTAGAGATCGTCTTGCGAATGGAGAAACCCTAGAGGATATTAAGGTAGAGGCTTTTGCGGTCGCAAGAGAAGCGGCAAAGCGTACGATCGGAGAATACCCATATAAGGTACAGATCATGGGTGCAGCAGCAATGCATGGTGGAGACATCGCAGAAATGAAGACCGGTGAAGGTAAGACCTTGACCTCTACGATGTGTGTATACTTAAATGCTTTAGAAGGAAAAGGTGTACATGTGGTTACTGTCAATGATTATTTGGCAGGACGTGATGCGGAATGGATGGGTCAGATCTATCGTTTCCTTGGTTTAAGTGTTGGGGTGAATTCCAGACCTTTGACACCAAGTGAGAAACGTGCTGCTTATGAATGTGATATTACTTATACGACCAATGCAGAATTAGGTTTTGATTATCTACGTGACAACATGGTAACAAAAATTCAGGATCGTGTACTTCGTGGATTGCATGTCGCAATCGTCGATGAGGTCGATTCTATTTTGGTCGATGAATCAAGAACACCACTTATCATTTCCGGTGGCGCAAAGAAAACAGCAAATCTATATCTTCAAGCAGATGCATTTGCGAAATCTTTAAAAGGCGATGATTATGAAATAGATGAAAAAACCAGACAGATCATGTTGACGGAAAAAGGTGTAACAACAGCGGAACGTCGTTTTAAGATCAAGAACTTATATGATATTGAGCATACGCAATTGGTACATCATATTACACAGGCTTTAAAAGCAAATTACATCATGAAGAATGAAGTAGAATATGTGGTTCAAGATGATGAAATCGTTATCGTTGATCAGTTTACAGGACGTACGATGCCAGGACGTGCATATTCAGATGGACTACACCAGGCAATTGAAGCCAAAGAAGGGGTATCCATCAAAGAAGAAACGAGTACACTTGCTACGATTACTTACCAGAACTTCTTCCGTTTATACGATAAATTGGCAGGTATGACCGGTACTGCTAAGACCGAAGAAGAAGAATTCTTAGATATTTATAATATGCGTGTTATCGTGATTCCTACGAATCGACCAGTAGCACGTCTTGATTATCCGGATGCTATTTTCGGAAATGAACGTTTAAAATTCAATGCTTTGGTAGAAGAAGTAAAAGAGTTATATCAAAAAGGACAACCGGTTTTGGTTGGTACGATTTCTGTAGAGAAAAGTGAACTTGTACACCAGATGTTGGTCAAAGCACATATTCCACATGAAGTATTGAATGCGAAAAACCATGCAAGAGAAGCAGATATCATCGCAAAAGCAGGACGTCCAAAATCAGTAACCATTGCGACCAATATGGCAGGACGTGGTACCGATATTAAGTTAACAGAAGAATCAAAGGCATTGGGTGGACTTGCAGTATTAGGTAGTGAGCGTCATGAATCAAGACGTATCGATAATCAGTTACGTGGACGTAGTGGACGTCAGGGAGACCCTGGTTTCTCACGTTTCTATGTTTCCTTAAAAGATGAATTGATGATACGATTTGGTGGAGAAAAGTTGGAAAAACTATTTGATACCCTTGGAGATCAGCAGATCGAATCAAAGATGGTCACAAAATCAATTTCTCAAGCGCAAAAACGTGTTGAGGGATATAACTTTGATGTACGTAAGCAATTGTTGGATTATGATGATGTTTTACGTAAACAACGTGAAATCATGTATGAACAAAGAAACTATGTTTTGGAAAATGAAGATGTTCATGGTGTCGTACATGATATGATCGATCGTGTGATTCAAGATGTAGTTGCGGCCAATGTCGATCATAACAAGCGTGATGATAATGTAGATTATGCAGGTGTCATTCAAGGTTTGGAACTGCTTGGCTTGGAACAAGTGGATAATGTAACGATAGAAGAAATTCGTGGTAAGAGCCAAGATGATACAGCAAAATTATGTTCCGATAAGGTTTGGTCTTTATATGATGGTAAGGTAGCCGATATTCGTGAACAATTTACACCATTTGAAAGAACCATTGTGTTACGTAATATGGATCGTAACTGGATCGAACATATTGATATGATGGATAAATTAAGAAACGGTATTCATTTACGTTCTTATGCACAAAACAATCCACTTCAAGCATATATTGAAGAAGGATATCAAATGTTTGAAGAAATGATGAGCAGAATAGCAAGAGAGGTTGTATTCTTTGCGTTAAAGGTTCAAGTACAGCGTCAGAATGCATAAGAGGTACGATCAATGGAACTATATGAAATCAGACAAGGGGTGAATACTCATCAGGAGAAGTTGACTTCTCTTGGTGAGTCACTTTGACTTAGCAGAAAAAAAACATAAAATTATGGAGCTTGATAGCCGGACTTTGGAAGAAGGTTTTTGGAATGACCCTGATCATGCACAAGGTGTCATTCGCCAATTAAACGGCTTGAAAGATGTGGTAGAGGCATATGAAAAGCTACAGCATGCATTGACCTCACTTCAAGAAACCGGAGAGCTTTTGAAAACAGATTTTGATGCAGAAATTTTTGAATTGTACGAAATGGAATATCAAGAAATGGTACCTTTGTTTGAAGACTTTGAAATCAAGGTACTGTTATCGCATGAGTATGATCATTCCAGTGCCATTCTTGAGCTACATCCTGGAGCCGGAGGAACAGAGTCCTGTGATTGGGCAGAAATGCTGTATCGTATGTATTCCAGATGGGCAGAGAAAAAAGGCTTTAAGGTCAGTGTCTTAGACTATTTACCAGGAGATGAAGCAGGTATCAAATCCGTTACTTTTTTGGTTGAAGGTGATATGGCATATGGCTATTTAAAAGCAGAAAAAGGTGTACATCGTCTGGTACGTATCTCCCCATTTGATGCAGGTGGAAGAAGACATACATCTTTTGCGTCATTAGATGTGATGCCACAATTTAACGATGAAATCGAAATCGATATCAAACCGGATGATCTGATCGTAGAAACCAAAAGGGCAAGTGGTGCAGGAGGACAGCATATCAATAAAACAGATAGTGCGGTTCGTATGGTGCATAAACCTACCGGATTGGTAGCGACATGTCAGAATGGACGTAGTCAACATGAAAATCGTGAAGAAGCCTTACGTGTTTTGAAAAGTAGATTATACCAAAAGCTGATAGAAGAACAAGAAGCAAAACTTGCGGAAATCAAAGGAGAACAAAAAGCCAATGAATGGGGTTCCCAGATCAGAAGTTATGTGTTCCATCCTTATAGTATGGTAAAAGATCATCGTACGAATTATGAAACCAATGATGTTCAAGGTGTCATGGATGGTGATTTAGATGCATTCATTTTCGCATATCTAAAAACATTAGTATAAATTCACATAGGACCATATAACCGAATTAGGAATATGGTCCTTTTTTCTGTAACCTTGTTATAAAAGCCCTAATGGAATAATGGATCATATGATATTTCTTATCAGTGTGAATTGAAATTCATTAGCGACGTAAGTGTCTTAAAGTAAGCGCTTTACATAAAAGGCGAAGTGTACTATTATATATAAAATAATACTTTGATTTTCACTGCATAAGACATATCATAAAAATCTTTGACATAATATGATACTTTGTTTCAATGGCATGATAACTATTGTTTCTGGAACAAATGAATACTAATTGATGTTAATAATTTTTAAAAAGATTTTTCAATAAAAGGAGGGAAAGTAATCAAAAAGATTACAGAAAAAAATGAAAAAAATAATATGTGTAACGTTATCGTTGCTGTATATGAGTGCAATATACAGCTTGAAACGGGCAATCAATGTCAAATGTATGCGTTCGGTTTATTTTGTAAGTGAAATTATATTAATTTCATTGCTAGTGGGTGGTTGTTCAAAAAACATAGAATCTAGTAGAAAGGATAATTGTCATTGTTCGTTTAAAGAGTATACAAATATAATTTCGCAATATAAAAATAATGATGAAGCAGATGGTGGCTATAAACCGGTAATATTCTATAATGATAAGTTGTATTGGTTAGATACTGAAAAAAATGAAAGATTGGCAATCCCTGAGAATTTTGACTTTATTGGCAAATTAGAATGTGTTACTTCTGATCCATATACACTTCCTAATAAACAGCTCGAGTCAAATCAAGAATGGGGAACAGAAGTGTATGCAGATAAAAATGGAAAATTCTTGTATTGCCATAATAACGGTTATATTTCTAAATTTATTAGGGAAGATTTGATACATGAATAATTAAAAGAATGCCATATTTATGAAGTTCTTGAAAAAGGCAAATGTGTGGATCATTATCATGACAATAAATACCCCTGTATCAACAAAAATGAAGTAAGTAGCTTCCAATTTTGTGATACAGGGGTTTTGTGATAATCGTATGATTGAAAAAAAGTTTAAATTTATAAATTAGATAATTTATGGCAATATGTAGAATCGTTACGTTACAAAGATATCAAACGATTGCTTCTTTCTGCCAAGATTCTTGATGTTGAATTTAAGTCGATTCCTTCATGATGTGCTTTTATATAGGATCACATAAAAGATAAAAACGTGTTATAATAAGCAATGGTAGTCATAAGTCAGGAGCTAAAGAATATGTCAGAGAATATGAAAGAAAATGTGATATCCATTATCACAATTATGTTGGGGAATTTTATCATAGCAGCAGGGGTAGCATTGTTTATATTTCCACTCAATATTTTAAGTGGAGGCGTTGCGGGTATTGCGGTTGCCTTACAACCTGTGTTTCATTTAGATAAAACGTTGGTCGTAAATGTATTGACGATAGGATTATATCTTGTCGGAGCAGTGACATTAGGCAAGAAATTTGCGTTGAAAACAATTGCCAGTACCTTTGTTTATCCGTTTTTTATCACTTTTTTAACTACAATGTTACAAGATGTACATATCACTGAAAATGCTTTACTGGGATCACTTTACGGTGGTATTTGCATCGGTATCGGAATCGGTTTGGTTTATCGAGTTGGGGGTAGTACAGGAGGAATGGACATACCTCCATTGGTAATCAACAAATATACAGGAATACCATTACCTACCTTAGTTATGTGCATTGATGGATTAACTGTGATCTTAGGCGCAAGTGTTTATGGTGTAGAAGCTGCAATGATAGGATTGATTTCAGTGTGGATCTGTGGAAAAATGATCGATAAAGTGATTACACTAGGTGGTCACGATGCCAAACAAGTTATGATCATTACAGAAAAACGACAAGAAATGATTGAAGCGATCTTTAAAGAAATCGATCGAGGTGTAACGGTTTTACATGCACATGGAGCATATACCAATACAGAAAAACCTGTCATCATGGTGGTCGTATATAAAAAGCAATATGCGGCATTGAATCATGTCGTAACAATGATCGATCCGGAAGCCTTTATGGTAGTAAGTAACGTCAACGAAGTACAAGGAGAAGGGTTTACCTATCAACAAGAAATGTAAAGAAAAGATTGATATCTTCGTTAAGAAAGAGAAGAATCGATCTTTTTTTCTATCCCATGAAATTGTAAGAATTTACTAACATATTCTCATGTAGATATGAGAATTTTTATGTTATAATGGAATGCATAAGGAGTGATGACATGATCCTTTTAAAAAACGTATCAAAATCATATAAAAACGGTGTAAAAGCGCTGAGAGATATCAATCTTGAAATTGAAGAAGGCGAATTTGTTTATATTATCGGACCTACCGGATGTGGGAAGTCTACCTTGATCAAAATCTTAGATGGAGAGGAAATACCTGATCATGGCGAGGTATGGGTTGCGAATACCAACGTGGGAAAATTAAAACATTCACGTGTTCCTGTTTATCGAAGAAATATCGGTGTCGTATTTCAAGATTTTAGATTATTACCAACAATGACAGTATTTGAAAACATTGCATTTGCGTTAGAAGTATTGGCATTAGATAAAGTAACCATTCGCAGACGTGTTAGAGAAGTATTACAACTGGTATCTTTAGAAGATAAAGCAAAAGCATTTCCAAGAGAATTGAGTGGTGGACAACAGCAAAGAGCTACCATTGGAAGAGCAATTGCCAATCATCCTAAGGTATTGATTGCGGATGAACCAACAGGAAATCTTGATCCTGAAATGTCAAAAGAAATCATCGAATTACTGGAAAAAATCAATGAAGTAGAACATACAACGGTTGTCATGGTAACTCATGATTCATCCTTAGTAAATACTTATAAAAAAAGAACGGTAGCCTTAGATGCAGGCTTTATCGTAAGTGATCTGGCGAAAGGCGGATATCGTCAGCATGATTAACTTTATGAAGCAAATTCCACATCATTTTATTTCCGCATTAAAGGGATTGGGCAGACATTTTGCGATGACCTTTTCCAGTGCTTCTGCGGTCATGGTGACGCTGATTTTAATTGCAATGTTTGTTTTGATCACCGGTAATATGAATCAATTTGCGTTACATGTGGAAGGCAGTTTAAAAATTCATGCAAGTATTGATTCTATCCAGACAGAAAAAGATATTGAAAAGATGCAGAAAGACATTAAGGCAATTCAAGGAGTAAAAGCGATCGAGTATTCCAGTAGTGAAGACGAGTTGGCATCTTTAATTGATGATAATGGTTCCGTATTTACAAGATATAAAGATCGTAATCCTATGCCTGCGGCCTTTGTTGTAGAAGTGAATCAAGCAAGTGATATTCCAACCATCACAAAGAAGTTAAATGATATGGATGGTATTGAATTAGCACAATATGGTGGAGAACAGATCGATGATATGATCAAAATATTCGAAGCATTAAGGATCGGTGGTTCTATCTTTGTGCTTGTGCTATCGTTGTTGGCGATTTTCTTAATCAGCAATACGATCAAAATGACCATTTATACAAGAAATACAGAAATCTCAATTATGCGAAATGTAGGAGCTACCAATGGATATATCAAAACACCATTTATGTTTGAAGGTATGTTGATTGGAATGATAGGAGCATTGATTCCTATTCTTCTTACATGTGTGGGCTATTCTGTTTTGTATCGATCCATGAATGGGATGTTCTTGAGTAATATGTTTGTGTTACAGAAACCATTTCCATTCTTGTTATACATTTCGCTCATGCTTTTTGCATGTGGCGCAATTGTAGGTGTATTGGGAAGTTTTTTTGCGGTAACGAAATATTTGAGGTGGCGAAGATGAAAAAAGTAAACATAGTGATGGCAGCCTCCTTGCTTTGTATGAGCGTATTGGCTGCGCCGGGATCAACTCTATATGCAGAAGATTTTAGTGATGAGGAATATTGGTTGAGTAAATGTTCGGTTGCTCAAGAGACTACTCAAGAAGCACAACGTTGTGCTTCCTTTAAAGAGTATTATGCCGGAAAAAGTGGAGAGTTAGAAGATGACATCAATAACTTGAATAAGCAGATTTCCAGTATACAAGGCAATATCGATAAGATACAATCAACGATCAATCAGCAAGATGAATTAATTAAAAAAATAGATAAACAAATTAGTTTGAATGAAGCGAATTTAAGAACCATCCAAGCTGAAATCGAAAAGCTAGCCGTTGAAATCAAACAAAAAACAAGTGATATTGAAAAGCGAAATAAGATCATTACAGAACGTATGTTAGAAGGTCAAGCTTCTATCGGTACGAATACCAATATTGAAATATTAATGGGCGCAAGCGATCTGATCGATTTGATTCGTAAGGCAGAAGGCTTACAAAAGATTACCGAAAGTGATCAAAAAGAGATCGATAAGCTAAAAGAAGAAAAGGCGAAGCTTGATTTAGCAAAAGAAGAACAAGATCGTTTGAAGCAGGATGAAGAGGAAAACAAGAAACAAAATGAATCTGATAAGGCATCTGCAGAAGAAATCCGAAAGAAGAAACAAGATCTATTGAATCAATATCAAAAGGAAGAAGCAGATCTGAATCAAAAGATGCGTAGTGTCAAAGCAAATTTAAGTGAATTACAAGGTAATATCATTAATATCAACACATCTGTTGCCTCTCATTTGGATTTCAGTGGAAATGGTACGATGACATCACCAATCAAAGCAAGTAGATCTGCCGGTACTTGGTATTATGATGGTGGCGGAGTCCATTTGGGAATGGATTTTGCAGCAGGTGTTGGTACACCGATTTATGCTCCAAATGACGGTATCATTTTATATGCAAATAATCCTGTTGGTACCTATGATGGATTCCTCGGTAATTGGGTCGGATGGCCATTAGGTGGAGGAAATACCATTATGTTTTTGACGCAAGTAGGATCTACGACTTATGCGGTTAGTTTTGCTCATATGGCTCAAGAAAACTTTATGGTCAGTGCAGGTCAGCAAGTCAGCAAAGGGCAACAGTTAGGCTGCGTTGGTGCAAGTGGTAATGTCACCGGGCCACATTCTCATGTGGAAGTATTCAATCTAGGCTCCATGAGCATGTCTTCTGCAATCAGTTATTTCCAATCCAATGCGGATTTTGCATGGGGAACCGGCTGGGGTAGCAGTGCCTTGTCTAGAATCTGTAGCGCAAGTGGTGCTACGCCATGTAGAGAAAGACCGGAAGAGATTTTCGGGTATTAATTCATCATCATAAACGATGAATTATATGATATAATAGCGGAAGTTAGGAGTGATGGTATGATTCTTTTAGAAAATGTTTCAAAAGAATACAAAAACGGTGTGCATGCACTTAGAGATATCAACCTGGCAATTGATGATGGAGAATTTGTCTATATCATAGGTCCCACAGGTTCAGGAAAATCAACATTGATCAAAGTGTTAGATGGAGAAGAAATACCGACAAGTGGTGTTGTAATGGTGGAAAATATCAATGTTGGAAAACTGAAGCACTCCAAAGTTCCTGTTTATCGTCGAAATATCGGCGTGGTGTTTCAAGACTATCGTTTGTTACCACGACTGACAATTTTTGAAAATATTGCATTCGCTTTGGAAGTCATTGGAATGAACAAGGTCGATATCCGAAGAAGGGTACGAGAAGTCTTAGAACTTGTTTCTTTAGAAGATAAGGCAAAATCATTTCCAAATGAATTAAGTGGAGGACAACAACAAAGAGCAACCATAGGTAGAGCAATTGCCAATCATCCTAAAGTTTTGATTGCGGATGAACCTACGGGAAATCTTGATCCTGAGAAAAGTGCGGAAATCATGGAATTACTTGAAAAAATAAATGAAGTAGAGCATACGACAATTGTTATGGTTACCCATGACTCTACCATCGTTGATCGTTTCAAAAAACGTACCATATGTCTAGAAGAAGGCTATGTTGTCGCAGATATTATGAAGGGGGGATATCTGAAACATGATTAAATTTTTTAAGTCGCTACCAAAGCACATCAAAACTGCATTTCTAAGTATCTTCCGTCACTTGGCAATGTCCTTAAGTGCATCCAGTGCAGTTACGGTAACCTTGATTTTGTTCGCCGCTTTCTTATTGATTGCCGGAAATGTTGGACAGTTTACCGATAACGTTGCTCAAGATTTACAAATACATACAACGTTGAATGTTAAGCTCACAAGGAATGAGGATATTGAAAAGGTACAGAAAAATATCGAAGCGATATCCGGTGTGAAAAAAGTATCTTTATCTGATCCTGATCAAGAGTTGGAGTTATATATCAAAGAAATGGGTGAAGAATTCGCCATGTATCGTGGTGATGAGAATCCAATGTCTTATGCATTCTTTGTATCTGTAAAAGACGCAAACAAGATTAAGGAAGTCAACGAACAAATAAGAAAAATAGAAGGTGTCAGAGCATCGGAATATGGTGGTACCAGTGTTTCTCAGATGGTTCAAATGTTGAATAAGATCAGAACAGGCGGTTTGATTTTCGTTGTATTATTAAGTGCACTGGCAATATTCCTGATCTCTAATGCAATTAAAATGACCATTTACGCAAGAAATAATGAGATTTCTATTATGCGTAATGTAGGGGCTGCCAATTGGTATATCAAGGTTCCATTTATGATTGAAGGAATGTTGATTGGTCTTCTAGGTGCTATCATTCCTTGTTTGATTGCCTACTTTGGTTATTCCTATCTCTATGATATGATGGGAGGACAAATCGTAAATAGTATGTTTGGATTATTGCCGGTAAATCCATTCGGATTACAGGTTTGTGGATTGTTATTGATAAGTGGTATGGCAGTAGGTTTAGTAGGAAGCTTCTTCTCAACGACCAAATACCTTCACTGGAAGAGATAATATTCCTCTTTATCCTAACAAACATATGTAATAGTATTTAAAGTTTGACACTTTAAAATCGAAAAAGCATCGAATAACCTTTATATATTAGGTTATTCGATGCTTTTATTATTTGAAAGAATGTTGTATGTGATTGTGATTTAATCTTGTAAGTATAAAGAATTCATGAAGGATACCATTTGTTAATGAATAACGATAGATGTATTTAAAAAGGATAATGAATTTATATGTATGAAACAAGATAATTATGTATAGTATTTTACCATAAATTGCTAAAATTTCTTGAAAAAGTTATTCATATGTAGTAGAATGAATTCGTATAGATAGAAATGGGCATGCTATGTTTATTTTAGTATAGGTTATGAAATAGATAGATTTTCTTAGAAAATCGTCTTTTTTTTTATTTAAATAGCCTTTTTTCACCCATTTATTGGAAATTTTTCACAAAAAATGAGTATCTCAAAAATCATACATTTATAAACATTTTTAGCATATAGGAATAGAAAGAGGGAATCAGATGGAAGAAATGATAGAAGAACATACCGTTGCTTCTGATGAAATAGAAATAGATCTTCGTGCCTTAATGTTAAGATTTAAACATTATTGGTGGGTGATTATGGTAAGTATCATCATTGGTGTTCTACTTGCCGGAATCTATGGATTCGGATTTGTCAAACCAAAATATCAATCGTCTTCATTGATTTATATTCGAGGTAGCTCTACTTCAAAGATTACTTCATTACAGGATTTACAGCTAGGTGCTGAATTGACAAAAGATTATGAAGTCATTTATAAAAGTAGACCAGTATTAGAAAAGGTAATCAAAGAGTTAAAATTAGATATGACGGTTACTGAATTAGGTAGTTTGATTAGCTTCAGTAATCCAACGGATACTCGAATCTTAAAAGTCGTAGTAACAGATGTTGATGCTAAAAGAGCAAAAGACATTACAAACAGCGTAGTAAAATATGGTACATCTGAGGTAAAGGAAATCGATGCCAAAGAACCATATATGATAGAAAAGGCAATTGTTAATGAGGATAAGGTAAGCCCATCTTATAAGATGTATCTTATGATTGGTGGGTTGCTTGGCTTGTTGTTGAGTGCAGGTACGATTACCTTGTTGTTTATTCTTAATGATCGTATTTCATCAGTTGAGGATGTTGAGCGATATCTTGAATTGCCGGTTTTGTGTATCGTTTCAGAAAGTGCTATTTTAACAACAAATGAAAAAGCATCTAGAAAAAGGAAGCGGGAGGCACACACATGATAGGTACGGTTGATATTCAATATCTTGAAGTAGAACATGCGCTTGCGGAAGCATATAAATCCTTACGTACAAATCTTCTATATACGGAGAATGTACATGTGATTGCGGTAACAAGCTCTGTTGCTGGAGAAGGTAAATCAAATACATCATTTCAACTTGCGAAAAGTTTTGCGGAACTTGGCAAAAAAACGATCTTAATAGATTGCGATATGCGAAAAGCATATATGAAACGATTTTTGAAAGTACGTACTAAGGTCAATGGTCTAAGTGAATTATTGAGTGGTCAAATTGATGATGCTTTATATGAAACAGATACAGATAACTTATCCATTATCTTTAGTGGAAAGAGTCCTGTGAATCCATCTGAATTGTTGTCTTCTGAAACGTTTGCTAAATTTATTAAGAAGCTAAGAGCAAATTATGATTACATTATTTTAGATACTCCACCTGTTAGTATTGGTGCTGATACATCAATAATTGGTCGAGTTGTCGATGGTGTTGTGTTGGTCGTTAGAAACGATTATGTAAAGAAAATCGTAGTACAGCGTTCCAAACAGGATATCATTAGGAATGGTGGTAAATTGCTTGGTGTGGTATTAAATAGAGTAAATAAATATCAGGACGATTATTACTACGGCTACTATGGCACATATGAATAAAAAAATCAGCATTGCGATTGTGGTTATTCTGTTGGGATTAACATCGGGTATCTTGGTCATGATGAAGAAAAATCAAGAGACGAAGGTTAGTGCTACTACAGAGGAACAACACGATTATCATCAAGTTGAAGTAAATGGAAAAAGCTATGAATACAATAGCAGTTTGGTTGGTATCCTACTATTAGGTGTGGATTCCAGTGATACTAAAAATCTGGGTCAAGCAGACTTTATATCACTTCTATTGATGGATCGTGAAAAAGAGACCATGAAATTATTATCCATATCAAGAGATACGATGACCCAAATACAGTTGAAGGATGCCTCAGGTAATGATTTAGGATGGGATACACAGCATCTAGCATTATCTTATGCATATGGTTCTTCAGAAGAAAATGGTAGTATGTTAACAATGTCAGCTGTTTCAAAGCTGTTGAATGATATACCGGTGATTAATTTTGTGACAGCTGATGTCTCAACGATTGCTTCTTTCCAAAATATTGTCGGTAATTTAAACGTAGTTGTTCCTGATGATTCCTTATCATATCTTAATATGGGATGGGATGAAGGAAAAGAAATTACTTTAACAGCAGATACTGCAGAGAAATTTCTAAGATCTAGAAATACGAATGTGGCATATTCAAGTGAAATGCGACGCATGCGACAAAAAGCATATATGGATGCATATATAAAAAAGCTGAAATCTATGTTAACAGCAGATTTTCAAACCACAGTCAAAAAGATGGCGAGTGTGTATGATCAAGTGACAACAAATCTGTCATTAAATGAATTGGATGCTTATGCAGAAATGGTAATGACATATGATTTTGACACAAATGGTTTCTACAACCTGACAGGTAAAGAGAAACAAGGCGATTTTCATGATGAATATTGGATCGATGAAAGCGCAAAGAATGATCTGATACTTAGGTTGTTTTATAAAGAAAGGTAAAGGTGAAAAGTATGAAGAAAAGTTTCAAAATTATGGCGGCAGCTGCTATGGCTTTTGCATTAAGTCTTGGTAGCATCTCAGCATTAGGAAGTGTAACAAAAAACGGAGCTGTGTCTGATGAGATTATCATCGATGGCAAAAAAGTCGAAAAGGATAGCGTAAAGGCTGGCTTCAAAACCACATTCGATAAAACGGTAGTTTCTGCTGCAGTAGTAACAGAAATCGAACAGTTGAATGAAAATCCTACAAAGCTATTGGAAGTATTAAACAATGAAAAGGTAAATCTTCCAGCAGGTGATGGTGTCAAGATGGAGCATGTCGCAATGCTAACTAGCATTCAGAATCTTGAATTGATTGACCAAACTACAGGAGAACCAATCAAAGATGCTAAAAATGTCACTATGACATGGGAAGTTCCAAATCTAACAACAAATGCCGGTGTTATCAGAATTCTTCACTATAGTACTGTACGTAATGTTTGGGAATTATTGATTCCAGATGCTGTTGATTATAGCACTAAATCAGTAACAGTAACATTCCCAGATTTATCTCCAGTTGCTGTCGTTTATGTACCAAAAGATAAAGTATCTGAAATCGGTAATATCAAGGATTATGGTAATGGATCAAAACCAAACGATATTATCAAAGGAACTGCAGAAGTAGTAGAAACAAAGAATAACTCAATTTATTATATGTCAGGATTAGTAATTTTGGCAGGTGCTGCTGTTTATTTGTTTAAAAGAAAAGCAAACGCATAACAGTATCGTAAAAGAGTAAGAATGAAACACATCTTAAATAAAATGAGATGTGTTTTTTTATTTTAGAAGGAAATATCTGTTATACTATATGTAACTTGATATGCGATTTTTGCAGGTAGGAACATAAAAGCTATACGAAGAAAAACATCATAGATACAATATAGTTGAAGGAAGGTGATGGTATGGGATTTGGAATATTGGCGTTTGCATATTTTCTGCTTATGTTTCCGATTAGACTTAATTTTTCATTATTTATTCCACTTTCGGGATTACATTCGTTGGTCTATATTTTTATGCTCATGGGACTGTATCAGGTACAACGAAGAATGCATCATCGTTTATTGTCTATTTCTATGATACTGTGTATTCTTATAACAGTATTTGTGTTTACCTTGCCAGATCAACAGGTAAGATGGTTGATAGATATCACAGAACCATGGATGGTATTAAGTGTACTTTATGCGGTAAAAAAAGAATGCAATGATAAGATTCAAAAAAGTATGCGTTATTTTACAATACTGTATGTGGCAACATATGTTTTATCTATAGGTATTTATCTGTTATCGGGGTTTCAGGTGTTAACCACACAGATCATGATTCCTATTGTTTTCATACGTTTCCTATTGGCAATTTGGATCATTCTGTTATGTCGTAGAGTGAATTCAGAATTAGAACATATGGTAGTTTTGGAATATCGTGAATATCACATTCCTCATACAAAAAAGCATACCGTTCTTGTGATCACTATCCTATTCGTTTCCATTGTTGCGTTATATTTGACACAAGGTGTTTATCTAAAGAGCATGCTGACGAATACATCTTCTCTAAAAGAAATACCGATATTTTATGAAAGCTCAAAAGTGGACGATACCTATTTGACTGGTTTGGGAATCGATGTAACATGGCCAAATGTGATGACAGGGTTAGAATATGATGAACCGTTTTTCTACACAAAAGATGAAGCTTTGATGGAACAAACCTTTTATATGAACGTAACCTTGTTGAAGAATGGAAATAAGGTCGATATGTATGATACAAGCACACAAGTTGAAGATGAAAAGGATGACATGGTTACTGCCAGAGTTGTGGAGAAAGCGGAAGGCTATCAAATGCGTATGAATAGATCTATGCGCTTTGATTCCATAGAGGTTGCTTCTAATGATGTGATAGAGATGAAGGTTTGCCTTTATGATAAACAAAAGGAAGTCCTTTTTGATCAGACTTATGAAATTGAAAATCGTGATGCTTTGGTCTATGAAGGAAAGGGTTCTGGCATTCGTGTAAAACATATCTTAGCGGGAAATACCTCCTTGTTGACAACACCGGATATGCAGATATCTATGCTTGCTTTACCACAATATCGAGATTATGACACAATGAAATTTCAAATGGAATATCGTAAGAAAGATGTCGTAGTCGCACGTAGTAATACGATCACAATGGAGAATATCAGTTTTATGCCATATCATCAAGGGTATCTTGATGCTTATTGGGGAGGAAATCAATCATGGGATGAACGTGTGTTTGAAAGTGAATCTACGATTGATTATGATCAAGCTGTACTTATCATCGTATTTCAGGGAGGAACTGCATCAGATAAAACCATCGAATTACCTTTGGAGAAGGTATCATGAGGTTGATTTGTGAGGAATGTCAGCGTAAGAAGCTGGAGTTAGAATTATTACCTTATGCTGATTTACAAGTAACCTTGGTTCAAGTCGGTTGTGAAGCAAAAGGAGTTCATATCACTTTTGATCCAACTCAGTTAGAAGAACTCCATGAGGTATTAGACTTAATGATGCACCGACAAAGAAAAACCGTCATGGCACAAAAGGATGGTCGATGGTATCCGATTCTAACCAATGACATTGTTTATATCGAAGGTTATCGTAGGGAAGCCTATCTTCATACCCTGAAACATTCCTATACGATATCCTATCGTTTATATGAAGCAGAAGCACTTTTAGAAGATGAAGGCTTTATAAGGATCAACAAAAGTATGATTGCCAACATAAGAAAGATCAAATGTATCATGCCTGCTTTAAATTCTTGTTATACACTGGAAATGGTCAATGGTGTATGTTTAGAGTGTTCTAGGCAATATTGGAAAATGTTTAAAGCAAAATTAGAAAGAGGTGATTAGATGAAAAACAGAATGTATTCCCATGCAGTATCTACTTTCTTTATCTGTATCGTGTTTTCTATGATCCAAATGATGTATTTAAACCAAATGGAAGAACGTATGATGACAGGGTTTAGCGGTGGAGTCATGTTGTATCATTTTGTGATCGCATGTATTACTGCTTTATGGATGGAATGCTGGTGTTATCTTTTACCTATGATTTATAAAAAAAGTAAATGGATCTATTTCATATTAATTATAAGCTGTATCCTGCTTTGGAATGTGCCTTATTATGTAACTTTATTTTTGAAGCTCTACTATGTTTATCTTGTTATATTGATGGCATATCAATTGTTTATGTTCAAAGAAGCAAATGAACAATTAAAGAAAATACAAGAACAGCTTTAAAGAAGAAGGAATGTCGAAACGACATTCTTTTCGTTTTAGAGTGCAGGACTTATCATTAAAGGATAAATATGGTATGATATATCACGTAAATTAAACATATGAGGTGAGTAAACACATGGCAAAAAAAGTAGTACGATATAAACTGGTACGTCATAAATGGCCAGATGAGATAGAAGCAGAAAAGAAAGTTAGAAAAAGAAGAATTTTAACAGTGGCAACATGTGTTGTTTTCTTTATTGGTGGATTTTTAAGTAATTATTTATGGAATAGCTCTACCTCTGTATCGTCCAATGAAGATTTTGATAAGTTTTTTGACATCTATCATAGTATGAATACAGGTTTTTACTTTGGTAAGGATATTGAAGATTTAAAAGATACATTGATCAATGGAGCGATCGATGGCATGATTGCGGCGGGTGGAGACAAGCATACCACCTATCTGGATCATAATGAAAGTGAACGTTTTACGAGCTCTATGGAAGGAAGCTTTGTTGGTATTGGTGTTGCTTATTATGAACAGGATACCGGTGTTTATATCATATCTAAAGTCTATAAAGGATCTCCTGCGGAAGAAGTCGGATTGATGAGTGGAGATCAGCTTTATGCTGTTGATGGAAAGCTATTGAGTGAAGTGGATATCGATGGTGTAAAAGATTTGGTTGCAGGTAAGGAAGGAACAACCTTAGAATTAGAATTTATACGAAATCATGAGCATATCAAAAAAACAATAAAAAGAGGTACTGTGAATGATTCTGTATTTAGTGAGATCAAAGGCAAAAACGGTATCATGGAAATCAGCTCCATTGCGGAAACGACCGGAGATGAGGTTGGTGTGCATCTAAAAGATATGAAGAAGGCAGGATGTAAAAATCTGATCATTGATTTCAGAGATAATGGTGGCGGTTATCTTGTGGCAGCACAAGAGGTCGCAAGTTATTTATTGGGTGAGGATCAAGTGATTTTTAATGAAATTGATAAAAATGGAAATAAAACAGAGTATAAAACGGAGTCTGGTTATGAGCATTATACCTTTGATAAGATCGTTCTTATTGTAAATGAAAACACGGCAAGTGCTGCTGAGGTGTTGACGGCAGCGCTCAAAGAGCAATTAAATGCTACTGTTGTAGGTGTGAATACTTATGGTAAAGGTACGGTACAGATTCCGGTGACATTTAAAGATGGCAGTATGTTTAAATATACCATTGCGGAATGGATGAGTGCAAAAGGAGCCAAGATAAATGGTGTAGGTATCAAACCTGATGTTGAGGTAAAACTGGATCCTGCGATTTCATTAGGTATGCCGAAGCTAGAAGAGGATGAATCATTTCAACCTGATACAGTTAATGTGGCCGCAAAATCAGTACAATCCTATTTGAAGTTTTTGGGATATCCAGTGGATCGAAGCGATGAATATTTTTCTGTTGCGTCTTCTGAAGCATTGAAACAATATCAACAGGATCATCATTTAAAGGTAACCGGTGTAATCGATGCTTCTGTAACAAAAGATTTGTTATCTAGCGTATCCTATGAATGGAGCATGAATAAGGACAAATATGATTTACAAATGAAAAAGGCGGTGGAAATAGCAAATGGATAAAGAAGAAAAACTATTTGAGCTTGTTTCAGAATATCAGCCTCAAGGAGATCAGCCGAAGGCTATCAAAGCGTTGGTAAAGGGAATTGAAGATGGTAAGAAACAACAGGTTTTATTGGGGGCTACCGGTACAGGGAAGACGTTTACCATTTCTAATGTCATTGCACAGGTGAATAAGCCTACGTTGGTATTTGCGCATAATAAGACACTAGCCGGACAATTGTATAGTGAGTTTAAAGAATTTTTTCCACATAATCGAGTAGAATATTTTGTTTCTAATTTTGATTATTATCAACCAGAGGCGTATCTTCCAAGTACAGATACCTATATCGATAAGAATGCGACAACGAATATGGAACTAGATATGCTTCGTATGGCAGCAGTCAATTCTATTTTAGAGCGTAGAGATACCATTATCATTGCGTCAGTTGCTTGTATTTATGGTGCAAGTAATCCTGAGCAATATCGTGATATGTTTTTTACGCTTCGTGTGGGTGATATCATCGATCGTAAGGAATTGATGGGAAAACTGGTTTCTCGTCAATATACAAGAAACGATGTCGATTTGACCAGAGGTACGTTTCGTGTACGTGGAGATGTGATTGAAATTGCGCCTGGTCATACGGATAGCTTTATCATACGAGTAGAACTATTTGATGATGAAATTGAGCGTATTTGTGAAGTCGAGCCATTGACCGGTAAGACCTTAAGCGCTTATACCGTCTATGTTATGTATCCTGCCAGTGGTTATGCGACTAGACAAGATATCATCAATCGTGCTGCAGGGACCATTGAGGAAGAGTTAGAGGATCGATTACAGGTATTGGAACAGGAAGGGAAACTGTTAGAGAAGCAACGTTTGGAACAGCGTGCACGTTATGATATAGAAGCATTACGTGAATTCGGTGTTTGTCCCGGTATTGAAAACTATTCTCGTCATATAGATGGAAGAAAGCCAGGAGAGCGTCCATATACCTTGTTTGATTATTTTCCGGATGATTTTCTTTTGGTAGTAGATGAAAGTCATGTATCTTTACCGCAGATTCGTGGGATGTATAACGGAGATAGAGCTCGTAAAGAAACGTTGGTGAATTATGGGTTTCGTTTGCCTAGTGCATTAGATAATCGTCCTATGCGTTTTGAAGAGTTTGAGAAAATGTATCACCAAGCAATATTTGTCAGTGCAACACCGGGTAATTATGAATTAGAGAAAACACATGGTGAAGTCATTGAACAGATCATTCGTCCTACCGGTTTATTGGATCCTGTGGTGGAAGTTCGACCAACAAAAGGGCAGATTGATGATTTGGTAGATGAAATCAGAAAACGAATTGAGAATAATGAGCGAACCCTTGTCACAACTTTGACGGTACGGATGGCAGAAGATCTTACCAGTTATCTAAAGGGGATGGATTTTAAGGTTGCTTGGTTACATCATGAAGTGAAAACGATTGAACGTACAGAAATCATTCGAGATTTGAGAAAAGGTAAATATGATGTATTGATCGGTATCAATCTACTTCGTGAAGGATTGGATATTCCGGAAGTATCATTGATTACCATCTTAGATGCGGATAAAGAAGGTTTCTTAAGAAGTGAGCGTTCCTTGATACAGATCATTGGACGTGCAGCTCGTAATGCACAAGGAAAGGTCATCATGTATGGAGATAAGATTACCGATTCTATGCAGAAGGCATTGGATGAAACAGCACGTCGTCGTGAGATTCAGATCGCTTATAATGCAGAACATGGTATCACTCCGCAAACCATTATCAAACCGATCCATGAGGTTGTAAGAAGTAAAGAAACACAAGAAATGACAGCAAAATATATGAATAAGAAGCATAAGGTCAGCAAGAAGGATAAAGAGAAGTTACTTGCTAGTCTAGAGAAAGAAATGAAAGAAGCCGCAAAAGTATTAGACTTTGAGCGTGCTGCTGAGCTTCGAGATATTTTGATTGAATTAAGAGGAGAATCATAGGAGATAGAAATCAAGATTAGAATGATTTCTATCTTTTCTTTTCGTTGACTTTTGAGAAAACATCGTTTACAATATACATAGCGTGCTATATTATAGCGTGCTATGGAATGAGGTGATGAGATGTCAGATGTCAGGATTGGATTTTTGATCAAGCAAGTATATTATATGAATCAAGCAAGATTGAATGTCATGTTTGCGGAATTCGATTTAACTGCGACCCAGACATTTACATTGATCTATTTGTTTAAGGCACATGAAGATGGAAGAATCATCAATCAGCGTGATATTGAACGAGATTTAGATATTTCAAATCCAACAGTGACAGGAATTTTGAATCGTTTGGAACATAAAGGGTTGATCCTTCGTAAGATGAATCCTGCGGATGCACGAGTAAAGAATATCGTGGTGACATCGGAAGCCTTGGAACTGGATAAAATTTTACGTAAGAAGTTTCAAGAAAATGAAAAACAGCTTGTTGAAGTGTTGAGCGAAGAAGAAGTTTCAGAATTAAGTAGAATGTTGGAAAAAATCTTATCAGCCGATATCTGATAATTTTTTTCTAATATAATACATAGCGTGCTATGGAAGTAAGGAGTGAAAAAATGATACGAAGATTATTACAAGAAGTAAAAGAGTTTAAGAAAGCATCGATCTTGGCACCTGTTTTTATGGTAGGTGAAGTGCTTTTGGAAATATCCTTGCCGTTTTTAATGTCCTATATCATTGACCAAGGTGTCAATCAAGGAGATATGTCAAAAGTGGTTTTATATGGCGCTATCATGACAATTGCGGCTTTTGGTTCTTTATTTTGTGGGGCGATGTCAGGGAAATATGCGGCGTATGGATCAGCAGGGTTTGCAAGAAATCTTAGAAAGGCCTTGTTTTCCAATGTACAAGATTTTTCTTTTCAAAATGTAGATCATTTTTCAACTGCAGGGCTTGTGACTAGGATGATGACAGATGTTACCAATGTTCAAAATGCTTATCAGATGGTATTACGTATGTGTGTAAGAGCTCCATTGACCTTAATTTGTGCTTTGAGCATGACCTTTATCATTAATGCAGAGCTTTCGATGGTATTTTTATATGCGACCTTATTTTTAGGGGTGGTATTATGTATCATCATGTTCTCTGCACATCCGATCTTTTTAAAGGTTTTTGATCGTTATGATGACTTAAATGCAAGTGTACAAGAGAATATAACCAACATGCGTGTGGTAAAAGCATACGTGAAAGAAGATCATGAAATCGAAAAATTTCATCGTGCTTCTTATCATATTTATAAAATGTTTAAGAAAGCAGAAAATATCCTTATCTTTAATTCACCTGCAATGCAATTGGCAATGTATGGATGTATCCTTATGATTTCTTGGCTAGGTGCACAGAAAATTGTCGGAGGTAGCTTAACGACTGGTGAATTGATGAGTATGATGACCTATACGATGAATATCTTGATGTCTTTGATGATGTTATCTATGATCTTTGTCATGTTGTCTATGTCACTTGCCTCTGTGAAACGTATTCATGAAGTATTGTTGGAAAAAAGTACGATTGTTTCTCCAGCAAATGCTTGTAAAGATGTCGTTGATGGTTCTGTTAGTTATCGTCATGTGAGCTTCGCTTATGCCAAAACCAGTGAAAGTGATGCACTTCATGATATCAATCTTGAAATTGCTGCTGGAGAAACCATTGGAATCATGGGTGGTACCGGAAGTGGAAAGTCATCTTTGGTTCAGCTATTGGCAAGATTATATGATGTGAGTGATGGTGAATTATTGGTCGCAGGACGTAATGTAAAAGAGTATGATCTTAAGGTGTTAAGAGATTCTGTTTCTATGGTACTTCAAAATAATGTTTTATTCTCAGGTTCTATTAAGGATAATTTACGTTGGGGAAAAGCGGATGCGAGTGATGAAGAAATACAACATGTTTGTAAGCTTGCACAAGCAGATGGCTTTATCCAAGCATTTCCTGATGGTTATGATACCCATATTGAACAAGGAGGAAGTAATGTATCCGGTGGACAACGTCAGCGACTTTGTATTGCCAGAGCATTGTTGAAAAATCCTAAGATTCTGATTTTGGATGATTCCACCAGTGCCGTTGATACAAGAACTGATTTTCTGATTCGAAAAGCGTTTAAAGAGGATTTGCCGAATATCACAAAGTTTATCATCTCTCAACGAATATCTTCTGTAGAGGATGCAGATAAGATCATTGTCATGGATGATGGTCATGTATCCGGCTTTGGAACGCATGAAGAATTATTGAAAACGAATCCGATTTATCAAGAAGTATATGCAACACAGGTCAAAGGAGGTGAAGACGATGAGAATAAATAAAAAACAAGGTAGAGTAAAAGCAGATAGAGAATCTTTAGATGTGTTAAAAAGATTATTCATCTATACCATTCGTGAATATAAGCTAGCGAGTTGTTTTGTATTGATATTCATCATCATTGGATCTCTTGCAAGTGTGGTAAGTTCCTTATTCATTAAAAGTTTGATCGATGATTATATCTTACCTTTGTTGGGAAGTGCTGATCCATCATTTACACCATTATTTCGAACGCTTTGTATGATGGCTGCAATCTTTGCTTGTGGAGTTTTATCCACTTATCTATACAGCAAGATCTTAATTGAAATTTCTCAGGGAACGATGAAACGTATTCGTGATGACTTGTTTGCGCATATGGAAAAATTACCGATTCGCTATTTTGATACTAATTTTCATGGGGATATCATGTCTGTTTATACGAATGATACCGATACATTACGACAAGTAATTTCACAAAGTATCCCTCAATTGATATCTTCTTTGATTACCATCATAGGTGTATTTATCTCTATGTGTATTCTTAGTATTCCTTTGACTTTGATCGTCATCGTCATGGTATGGATCATGAAACGTGTCATGGGGAAGATCGCAGGACAAAGTAGTATTTATTTCCATGCGCAACAAACAGATCTGGGACGTGTCAACGGCTATATCGAAGAAATGATGAGCGGAGCGAAGGTAATCAAAGTCTTCACTCATGAAGAAGCAGTCAAAAAAGAATTCGATGAAGTAAATGATGCTTTATTTGATAGCGCATATCAGGCAAATAAATATGCGAATATATTAATGCCGATCCTCGGTAACTTAGGCAATATTTCTTATGTTTTAACAGCTTTGATCGGTGGTGTATTGGCCATCAATGGCTTTGGTGGTTTGACATTAGGAGCACTTGCCAGCTTTCTACAATTAAACAAGTCGTTTACCGGACCGATTACGCAGGTATCACAACAGTTAAATTCTGTGATCATGGCATCTGCCGGAGCCAAACGTATCTTTGCCATCATGGATGAAGCATTAGAAGTGGATGAAGGAATCGTAACCTTGGCAAATATCAAAGAAGAGAATGGTGAAATCCAAGAATGTGATACGCCAACAGGTAAATGGGCATGGCGTCATCCTAGAAAAGATGGAAGCATTACCTATGTACCACTTGTCGGAGATATCATCTTTCATCATGTAGATTTCGGATATCAATCCAATAAACAGATTTTATACGATATCGATTTATATGCGCAAAAAGGTCAAAAAGTAGCGTTTGTCGGCGCAACGGGTGCAGGGAAAACAACCATTACCAATTTGATCAATCGATTTTATGATATACAAAAAGGTAGTATCACATATGATGGGATCGACATCAAGTTGATCAAAAAAGATGATTTAAGACGTTCTTTGGGTATCGTATTACAGGACACGCATTTATTTACGGGAACGATCATGGATAACATTCGTTATGGGAAAAGTGATGCCAGTGAAGAAGAAGTGATTGCGGCCGCAAAACTTGCCAATGCAGATGGCTTTATACGACACTTAGAACATGGTTATGATACTGTTATATCAGGTGATGGCGCAAGTCTTTCTCAAGGTCAAAGACAGCTTTTATCTATTGCACGGGCAGCCTTGGCAAATTCACCTGTTCTTATTTTGGATGAAGCAACGAGTTCCATAGATTCTAGAACTGAAAAGATCGTTCAAGATGGCATGGATAAGTTGATGAGTGGTAGAACCGTATTTGTGATCGCACATCGTTTATCCACGATACGTAACTCCGATGTGATCATGGTAATGGATCAAGGACATATCATTGAACGAGGCAATCATGAAAAACTGATGAAGGAAAAACAAGTATATTATCAATTATATACCGGAGGCTTAGAATTAGACTAAACATATGAGGATGTCATTGACATCCTTTGTTTTATGAAAAAGATATTGTTTTGTGAACATGAAAATGGCATAATAAATAACGTTTAGGGATAGGAGCGTAGAATGATGAAAACAAAAAGTATGTGTGAGGGAAAACCATTGCCATTGATTTTCTTTTTCTCACTTCCTTTGATGTTAGGAAATATCTGTCAACAGCTTTATACTGTGATGGATACCATGATTGTTTCTCAAAAGCTCGGGGTAGATGCCTTGGCAGCTTTAGGGTGTTGTGATTGGCTGAATTGGATGGGCTTTGGAATCATGACAGGATTTGCTCAAGGATTTTCTATTATGGTATCACATGCATTCGGTATGAAGATCAAAGAAAAGATTCAAGAAAGTATTTTATCTATGTTGGTTTGTTGTCTTGTGGTCAGTGTGGTATTTGTAGTGGTTGCCCTTCCATGTATGCCACTTGCATTGCAGCTGTTAAATACACCCGATGCTATCTTTGATATGACCTTATTGTATACAAGGATCATTTTTCTCGGGTTGCCGATCACGATGTTTTATAATGCGTTTGCGGCTATTTTAAGAGCTTTAGGGAATAGTAAGGCCCCTCTTTTTGCGATGGTACTTGCATCTGTTGTAAATATCATCTTGGATCTATTATTTGTTATGGTATTTGAAACAGGGATTGCAGGAGCCGGTATTGCGACCTTGATTGCACAATTTGTAGCCGGTTGTTATTGTGTATTCAAGCTGATTCAGATCAAAGATGTATTACCGAAACGATTATGTAAAGATACACAAGTATATCTTCATCTCATGAAACTAGGATTTCCTATGGCACTTCAAAATGTATTGATTTCCATTGGTGGAATGGTGTTGACCAGTGTGATCAATCGCTATGGTACCTTGTTTTTAGCTGGTTTTACTGCAGTGAATAAATTATATGGTATCCTAGAAGTATCCGCAGTATCCTATGGATATGCAATGGTAACCTATACAGGACAGAATTATGGCGCAAGACAATATGATAGAATCAAACAGGGTGTAAGATCGGCAGTCATGTTAAGTGTGATAACCGCAATCTGTATCTCCATAGGCTTATTTCTATTCGGAAAGAACTTGTTATCTTTTTTCATTTCCGCAGATGGTGCGGTATATGAAGAAGTCATGGGGATTGCATGGACCTTCCTTCAATGGATGGCTTGGTTTTTACCTGTTCTTTATTTGTTACATATTTATCGTTCAACGATACAAGGACTCTCTGATACCTTGATTCCTATGTTATCTGGTATGTTTGAGTTGATTGTAAGAATTGCGGTCGCATGCCTATTACCGATATGTTTTGGTAGAAATGGCTTATATCCGGTAGAAGTATTGGCTTGGTTTGGTGCTGTAGTGTTGTTGATACCAAGTTATTACAGTAAAGAGCGAAAGTTGATGAAAAAGCAAGAGGTTAAGCTGTGATCAAAGGTATCGTATTTTTCAATATCTGAAATAAGGTTTCCTCTTGTTTGGTAAAGCCGGTATCAGAAAAGAAGATCACACAGATGTTCATTTGAAATGCTTCCTCTTTGATTGGTATATAACAAAAATCTGGATGTTTTGAATCTGATGTAAGTGTTAAAAATGAAACATAGGAATGATTTTTTAATGCTAAAAATAATTCATCTCTGTTTTGTACTTTGAGTGATGTTTCGATATGATAAAGCTGTTTTAGCATTGATGTATCAGGCAATGTTGTATAATAGGTCAAAGGATAGGTAAGGGTTTCCCTCATAGAGATACTTTTTCTATTCGCAAGAGGATGCTTTTTACTAACGATTACATAAGTTTGGACGGATTCAAAAAGGGTAAGATATTGAAGATGATATTGTTTGATATGCTCTACAAAGTCATTCATATCTGCTTGATATATGGGAAGGATGCCGATATGTGCGTTCTTCGTTATAACATCTTTTAAAACTTGAGATGGGTTCGTTCGTTGAAGCATATTAGAAAATGTAAGCCCCATTTCTTGAACATTTAGAAAGGCCTCCCATAGATAAGATAAATAAATAAAGGAAATAGAGATTGTATCAGACTCGTGTTGAGGAGCCAATACCTCTATTTTTTTATACTCGGCAAGAATGGTTTTGATGATATCCATCAACTTTTCTCCTTTTTCTGTTAATGTAACACCTTTTGGCGTTCTTAAAAAAACGAGAAAACCTAATTCGTGTTCACACCGTTTGACGATGTTGTTTAGAGATGGTTGAGAAATGTATAACTTTTGTGCGGCACGATTGATAGAACCACATTCAGCAATTGTCAAAAGTTGTTGTAAATGATGTATTTCCATATGTAGATTTTCCTTTCAGTTATAATGTATATGTTATAACAGATATATCAGGATACTTCAAGACAAAACGGTAAAAAAGGAATAAAATGAGAAGCAGATAAAAAGGAGTGAGAAAAAAATGAATCAAACAATCTATGAGGAAAGTAAAGCAATGTTTGAAGAATTGATAAAGTGGCGAAGAGCATTACACAAAATGCCTGAATTGGGATGTAACCTTCCTCAAACGGTTGCTTTTGTGGAAAAGAAGTTAACAGAGTTTGGTATTCCATTTGAAACCAAAGTAAGTGGAAATTGTGTCATTGGATATTTAGGTACAGGAGATAGAAGTTTGCTTCTAAGAGCTGATATGGATGGGTTGCCGATATGTGAAGAAAGTCAATTATCATTCGCTTCTCAAAATGGGAATATGCATGCATGTGGTCATGATTTACATACTACTGCATTATTGGGAGCTGCAAAGATATTAAAAAGACATGAAAAAGAACTAAAAGGACGAATCATATTATTGTTTCAGCCAGGTGAGGAAACATTTGAAGGAGCTCAGGCTGTGCTTAAGGAAAACCTATTCACAGATTTTAAGGTAGATGCGGCATTTGCTACTCATGTTGCAAGTACGATACCTGTGGGAACCATTGCATATGGTACGATGGTCGCAACTTCTGTCTTCGGTTTTAAGATAACGATCACAGGCAAAGGTACGCATGGCGCTATGCCTCAAAATGGAATTGATCCTATCAATGTCGGTGTTCATATCTATCAGGCATTGCAAGAATTGATCGCAAGAGAATGTGCTGCGAGTAAAGAAGTTACGTTGACCATAGGACAATTTCAATCCGGTATGGTAAGTAATGTCATTCCAGAAACGGCTGTATTACAAGGTACACTTCGAACCTTTGATAATGAAATAAAACAATTTCTGATCACTCGTATAAAGGAAATTGTAGAGAATATAGCAAATGCGTTTCATGCAAAGAGTACGATCGATGTTTTGATGGATATTCCGGTACTTTGTTGTGATGAAAAAAGAAATGAAGAAATTGCGCAATCGTTACAAGCGATGAATGCAGAACTTCACATCATATCCGGTCTACATACAACAGGATCAGATGATTTTGCGGTTTTCGCAAATGAAATACCTTCTTCTTATTTCATGATCGGAGCAAAAGCTGATTCTGATAAGATTTATGCACATCATAATCCTAACGTTTGTTTTCATGAAGATGTGTTACCGATAGAAACTGCTGTTTATGCTTGTGTAGCAATAAACTGGACATAAGAGAGATACACGTAACTGTAGACTCTCTTTTTTTATGATTGATGTTTGGTAAAGTCTATTGTAGTGTTGTGGCAACACTCTGCTAAGGCAAAGTTATTCGTATGAAAGAATGAGTCCTATGCTATTAGTGACAAAAAGTAGAGAAAGCTTTTTTGTGTTGAAACAAGATAGTAAAATAAAAGCATTTAAACGATGATTATCGTTTAAATTAATAGGAATATAAACAGAGGATATAAAAATGTAAAGGGTTTTCAACACTTATTTTGATATAGGAAGAAAATGAACACTAAACACGATATAATGAGCGTGTTGATGATATCAACACTGATAATGTCGAAGTTGTTTTAATGTCGAAAAAACTTTTTCTTCTACGATTAGTGTCGGCATTTTTTGGAACTAAAGACGTTAGATGAAGGACTCGTTATAATGAAATCGTAAAGTTGGAAGCGATAAAGGAGGTGACATAATGAGTCTTGTAAGTACGAAACATCAAGTAATAGAATATGTTAGAAAAGCAACAAAATCAATAAACCTTGATCATCTATATGTGTTTACAACGATGAACATTTCAAAAACCTTAAGTTTATCTAGATCCCTCACTTCACAGTATTTAAATGAACTTGTAAAGGATGAAAAGGTAATTAAAATTAGCTCTCGCCCTGTATATTATTTTGATCGTAATGAGTTAGAGAAGAAATATCATGTGCAACTATCTCAATCAGATTTTTTAAGCTTAAGTGAATTACTCCAACAATTACACGGAGATAGTTTACAATTACAAGATTTTCATAAGGCAATTGGCGATGAAGGAAGTTTGCATTATTGTATTTCCCAGATCAAATCAGCCTTATTATATCCTGATGGGGGATTGCCTGTGGTACTTTATGGGGAAAAAGGATGTGGAAAATCTTACTTGGTAACTTTGATTTATGAGTTTTGTGTCAATCATGAATTATTGAGCAAACAAGCGCCATTCTTGAAGATGAAGGTATTAAAGAATGATGTCACAGAATCCTATCGAAAGGAATTGTTTGGATATTATGATGAAAAAGAACAACGATTTCGAAAAGGAAAATTAGAAGAAGCAGATGGTGGTATCTTATATATTCAAGATGCTAATCATTTGAATGAAGATTGCCAAGAGAAATTGGCAGAGTTTATCAATTATGGTAAGTACACAAGTTTAGATGATGATTCTATAGTAATAGAAAGCAGCGCAAGAATTATATTAAGTAGTGTAGAAGATCCAAGAGAAACATTTACGCAAAGCTTGTTGCTGACCATACCAGTCATCTGTACCATTCCAACATGGTTAAGTAGGAATGAAGATGAACGCCGAGAATTTATTATAAAATTCTTTAAAGAAGAACAGGAGCGCTTGGATATTCCGGTCTATATTTCAGAAAAAATGCTATTATTGCTCATCAATTATGATTTTGAAAATAACATTAATGAATTAAAGAAATGTATCAAAACCATATGTGCTAATGCATATGCAGAACGCAATGAACAAGATCGTTTGCATGCTTGCATGTATCATTTGCCTATTCAATTACTCAATTATTTAAGCATTCATAAAATGGATAATGAAGATGATAATATGCTACGTATCGATGGCATGGAAAAAGATGGTGGTAGTAATAAAATTATGATCATGTGGGAACAATTCTTGGTTCTATATGAACATCATAAAACATGTTTTAAACAGTTTATAGATGAAGGTCAGAAAATACTTCGCTATTATTATGATATTCTTATCTTTCAAGAAAGCTATTTTGATGATCGTTTATCTGCTATTGAAAAGATCGTATTGGATATATTAGCAGCGGTGAAAAATTCAAGAAATCTCATTTTACCGATTAATTGCGGTTATGTTTTAACTAGAATGATACTAACATCACAAAGAAACAATACAAATTTCAAACAATGGGAATCAGATAATAAAACAGCCATTAAAGAATGCTTGTTAAGTATGAAAAAGAATATGCAAAATGAATACATATTATCTGAACTGATACTAAAACAAATACAAACACATTTGAATATCCGTTTGAGTGATATGAACCATATCTTCTTAATGATGAATATTAATTTATACAATAAGGATATTTACGCACAGGATACGATAGGTGTGATATTAAGTCATGGATATTCTACAGCTAGTTCTATTGCAGATGCGGCGAATTCTTTGCTTTCTACTTATATTTTCGAAGCAATCGATATGCCTTTGGATACGCCGATCCAAGAAGTCAGTAAAAAATTAAATGCGTTTATCAATGAAAACCGACATATCAAAAACATTATTTTATTAGTAGATATGGGATCATTGGAAGAGATAGGAACAGTGATTGCAGATAGTGTGAATGTTGGTGTCATCAATAACATTTCAACATCTTTGGCGTTGAATATCGGTACAAAAATTTTACAACATTATGAATTGGAAGAAATCTTAAAAGTTGCATGTATTGAAGCCCAATGTCGATACAAAGTATTGTCCATAGCAAAAAAAGAAAAAGCAATCGTATTTACCAATGATGCCGGAATGGTCGTAAGTGAAAAATTGAGTCGTTTGTTTAAGGATAGTCTACCAAGAGATATCGATCTGAAAATGTTGGAATATGATTATGAAGAGCTTGTAAAAAACGGTTCCTCGGATTTGATCTTCAAAAAATATGATGTTGTGTTAATGATCAAACCATATAACCTAAAATTACAAAATGTTAATTGCGTAACATTAGAAGACATTATGAATTTCAAAGATATTGATAAAGTAAATAACATTTTAGTACCGTATTTAGATGAGTATGAAATAGAAGAATTTGATCAACGATTATTGAAAAATTTCTCAATGCAATCTGTGATGGAAAATCTAACCATATTGAATGCATCCAAGCTGTTGGACGATGTCAGTGATGCCATCACAGCCCTTCAAAGAATCATGAAACGTAAATTTCAAACAAAAACCATTGTAGGAATTTATATTCATATATGTTTCTTGGTAGAGCGTTTGGTCACGAAAACAGCATTGGAAAATTATAATGATCTAAGTGGATTTATAAAACATCATCAAGATTTTATTGAAGATGTAAATCGTAGTTTTGATACCATGCTTGCTCATTATCATGTTAGTTTACCGATCAGTGAAATTGCGTATTTATATGAATATATAGAAAATGACAGTATGAAAGGGGAAGGTGAAGATGAATTTTAGGGAACAATTAGCAGGAATGAACAACCATTATCGTTACTATGATTTAGAATGCTTTTTTAAGAAACTGCAAGAACATGATATTCATTATGCAGAACTTTGGACTGGTCCTATGCATTTCTATGTAGATGCCTATGGACATGAAGATCTGACTAAACTTAGAAAGTTACAAGATCGATACGATGTGAAAATTATCGGGATATGTCCAGAACAAACCAATCCCAAGCCCAATCATATTGCCTCACCGACACGTCAAGATGATATTTATCGATATTATCAGAATATGATCCATATTGCAAAGGAGATAGGATGTAATCAGGTGTTAGTTACAAGTGGGTGGTCGTTTTACAACGAAAATAAGCAAGAAGCATGGAATCGTTCTGTTAAGATGATGAAACGTATTTGTGAATATGCGCAAATAAATGATGTCACATTGGTGATGGAAGCACTTCAATATGATGAATCACTTCTTGTCAATGATGTGAAAGATTTGAAAGCATATCGAGCAGAAGTTGGATATGATTGCTTAAAGGTTTGTATTGACTTTGGGGCAATGGCACGTGTGAATGATACCTTGGATGATTATTTCCAAGCATTTGGCAGCGATGTGGTTCATATTCATTTTGTGGATGGAGCACCTTGTGGACATTTGGCTTGGGGAGATGGAAGACGTAATCTAGTGAACGATCTTAAGCAACTGGAAACTTATGGATATCGTGGCTATTTATCCTTAGAAACAGCCACTTCAAGATATTTCCAAGAGCCTTGGGTAGCAGAAGAAACAACACTACTAAGCTTTAAAAGATGGGAAGGAGGGAAAGTATGAGACATACCATTTTGGCTAGCCATGGGCATTTCGCACAAGGAATCTACGAGTCAGTCAAGATCATATTAGGGGAACAACAAAATGTTCATATCATCTGTGGCTATGTAGATGGAAATCAAGACATCAAAGAGTTGGTACATCAAGTGATGGATCAAATACCTTTGGAGGATGAAGTGATTGCATGTACGGATGTATTGGGTGGAAGTGTAAACAATGAAATGATGAAGTATCTGTCAAGAAAACACTTCTATTTGGTGACAGGCGTAAATTTACCCTTGTTGATCAATCTGTTTCTTTACCAACAAGAAGATGCAGATGAAATGATACGACGTATATTGCCTGAAGTTCAAGGTAGTATTACCTATTGTAATCAACATAAAACAAGTACAGTAGAAGAGGATTTCTAAAGAAAGGAGGAAAGTAAAAATGATACGCTTATGTAGAGTAGATCATCGATTATTGCATGGACAAGTGGCTTTTTCTTGGACCAACGCTGTAGGGGCAGATTGTATTTTGGTCGCAAGTGATATGGTCGTACACGATGAAGTGTGGAAAACAACACTTAAACTGGGAAAGCCTGCAGGAGTAAAATTGGTCATCAAAAACATCGAAGATTCCATCAATGCCATCAATAGCGGAGTAACGGATAAGTATAAATTATTGATTGTTGTTCAAACCATTCAAGATGCAAATCGTTTAAGTAAAGCTTGTCCTATGATTACTAGTATCAATCTTGGTGGAGCTAAAAAGAAACCGGGTTATCGTCAATTATCCACTGCAGTTTATATTGGGGAGGAAGAAACAGCTGCACTCAATGAGATGATAAGTCGTGGTTTAGAAGTAGAAATTCGCCAACTTGCGGCAGATAGCAAGGTGTTGGCTAAATCCGTTCTATAAGAACGTAAGAAAAGGAGGATATTATGTTAGAAGCGGTATTACTTGGTCTGATTGGTGCACTTGGTGTTATGGATTATCAATTTGGTTCTTTATACATCAATCGACCTATTGTATTGGGACCTCTTGTCGGTCTAGTATTAGGGGATGTTACGCAGGGGTTGATCATTGGAGCAAACTTAGAGTTATTCTTTATGGGCGCTGTCAGTATTGGTGCGTATGTACCACCTGATTCTATCGTAGGTGGTATTCTGGCGACTGCATTTGCAATTTCTACAGGGAATAGTACAGAAGCTGCCATTGCATTGGCAATGCCGATCGGTTTGATTTCATTGGCAGTGGGTAACTTCTTAAATGTCTTTAATTCTATCATTTTACGTTGGACCGATCGTTATGCTAGCCAATCTAAATATGGTGGTGTGGTCGCAACGCATTGGATGATAGGTATGATGAATGTATTGCGTAGATTCTTATTGGTTTTCTTTGCATTCTATTTAGGGGTAGATAAGATGCAGGGATTGATCGATGCCATTCCAAGTGTTCTTATTGATGGTATGGATGCAGCAGCCGGATTGTTACCGGCATTGGGATTTGCGATGTTAATGCGTATGATATTAAACAAACAAATCATTCCATATTTCTTCTTAGGATTCTTGTTATCTGCATATTTGAACATGCCGGTTTTGGGTGTTGCGATTTTAGGGGTCATTGTGATTTTAATACAATTTGGTTTCTTAAATCCAAAAAAACAAATGGCAGGAGCTAATGAAACGATAACAAAGGAGGATGAAGACGATGACTTCTAATATTACAAAAAAAGATTTAAACAAAATGGCAGTCAATCAAGGTGCTCTGGGGATGGAATTTTCATGGAACTATGAACGACAAATGCATATATCATTTGCGATGATGATGAATCCTATTTTAAAGAAAATATATAAAGATGATCAAGAAGGATATCAAGATGCCTTAATAAGACATGTGGAATTCTTTAATATCACACCGCAGTTAGCGCCATTTGTCGGTGGTGTTGTCGCCTCTATGGAAGAACTAAAAGCAAGAGGAGAAGTAGATGGAAAAGCAATATCCAGTATCAAAACTGCATTGATGGGACCACTTAGTGGAATCGGTGACTCTATCTTTATCGGATGTATTCGTATCATTGCACTAGGCGTAGGGTTATCCTTTGCATTGGCCGGAAATCCGATCGGTCCATTCATTTATTTCTTGATTTATAATATTCCGGCCTTTATTGTTCGTTTTGGCGGTGCACAACTTGGGTATAACTTAGGATTTAGTTATTTAAGCAAAATGAAAGAATCCGGTATGATGGATAAAGTGTTGTTAGCAGCAGGTATCCTAGGGATCATGGTTATCGGAGCAATGTGTAAAGATATGGTGTATACGGGAATCGCTTTAAATGTAGGATCCGGAGAAACAGCGCAACCGTTACAAGAAATTCTTGATGGAATCATGCCTGGTATGATTGGCTTATCAGTGACTTGGATTTATTACTGGTTACTAAAGAAAAAGGTGAATCCATTGATGTTGATCGTAGGAACCATGATCATTGGAGTCGCAGGAAAAGCAATAGGATTATTTTAATACATAGGAGGATAGGATGAAATGAAAACATTATTAAAATTTAACGAAGAGGAATACAGAGAAAGCGCAAAAGAAATTTGTGCGGCACGTAAAATAGCAGAAGAAGTCGCAGATCGTATTTGTGAAGAAGGATTTGACAGTATCTTCTTTAGTGCAGTGGGTGGATCTTTATCACCGATGATGGCAATCGCTCAATTTGTAAAAGAATTAACTACATTACCGATTTATGTGGAACAAGCAGCTGAATTACTAACTTGCGGTCATCAAAGATTAAACAAAGATTCTGTCTTGATTACATTATCCAAATCAGGAGATACCAAAGAAAGTGTTGCAATTGCTAACTATTGTAAAGAACATGGAATTCGTGTAATTTGTTGTACAGGAAATGAAGAATCACCACTAGCTAAAGCTAGTAAATACTTAGTCCCAATGAAACACAAAAATGGTGTAGAATATGAATATATGTTACTATATTGGTTATTCTTTAGAATTTTACATAACAAAGGTGACTTCGAAGACTACGAAGCATTTGCGAATGGATTAAGCAAATTACCATATAATCTAATAAAGGTAAAAGAACAATTTGATCCAAAAGCAGAAACGATAGCGAAAGAACACTTTGATGCTTCTATTCAATATTGGATCGCAGGAAATGAAATGTGGGGAGAAGCATATTTATTCTCTATGTGTATTTTAGAAGAAATGCAATGGATCAAAACAAAATCAGTTACAAGTGCAGAATTCTTCCATGGGACATTGGAATTAATAGAACCTGGAATCAGTACTTTCTTGATCAAAGGAGAAGGAAAAGGAAGAGTTTTGGATGAACGTGCACAAAAATTCTTAGAAGCACATACCGATAAGCTAGTTGTATTTGATCCAGCAGAATATGCATTGGATGATATGCCTAAACAATTCCGTTGGATAGTCGCTCCACTTGTATGTTCTACTTGTTTGGTTGATCGATTGGCAGCACATCTGGAATCCTATACAGGGCATAATCTGGACTATCGTAGATATTATCGCCAATTTGAATATTGATGAAAGCTGTAATCTTTGATATGGATGGGGTTCTGATTGATTCAGAGCCTCTTTATATGCAATTTGTATTAGATTTTTTTCATCAACATCATCAACAAGTATCTACAAATGAGCTTAAAAAACTTGCGGGATCAAATGCATTTGATTCATGGAAATTGATGGGGGAATGGTGGCATCCTAAAAAAAGTCCAAAAGATATGCAATTGTATTATGAAACCCATGTGAAGCATGAAAAAGTTGATTTTACACAACTATTGAATCCATATGTTCATTATGTTTTACCAAGATTGAAACAAGCGGGATACCGCTTGGCAATCGCTTCTTCCTCCTCTTATGCTGAGATTTATGATATGTGTAAAACATGTAATTTGTTGCAATATTTCGATGTATTGGTAAGTGGAGAACAATTTCAAAGAAGTAAGCCGGACCCCCAAATCTATCAACATACCATGGAGTTATTACAAGTACGACCTCAAGATTGTTTTGTGATAGAGGATTCGGATTATGGTATAGAAGCCGGATCAGCAGCACAAGCGGTTGTGATTGCTAAAATCGATCAGCGATTTTCTTTTGATCAAAGCAAGGCAACCTATAAAGTACATGACCTATATGAGGCTATGCAATTGATATTGAAAGGAGAATATCATGATAGAGAAAAGAATTGATTATATTGATGATCCCAAAGATACTTATGAACAGTATCTTCAAAAGGCAATGAAATATAATTTTCGTTGTATTTTCGCAAATCCAGAAACTATAGATATTGCAAAAGAGATGTTAAAAGGAAGTGATATCATAATAGCAGGAGCAATTGATTTTCCATTAGGTGTGCTTACTTTAGAAGAAAAATTAAATCGATTTCAACTATATGCTGATTTGGGATTCAAAGAAATCGATTATGTATTATGTCAAAAACATGTGGAAAACTGTCAATATGAAGACATTTATAAAGAAATGGATGCTGTCCATCGGTTTTGTATCGCACATGATATTCGAGAAAAAGTAATTGTAGAAATGTGTAAATTAAAAGATGAGGATGCTAAAAGAAAAATTTGTGAAATTGCCAATCAAGTTAAGCCTAGTTTCTTAAAAACATCAACAGGAAAGAGTTGGAAAGGTGCACAGTTAGAAGATGTGAAACTAATGAAAGAATGCTTATGTGATGATATTAAGATCAAGGCTGCAGGTGGTATCAAAACATATGAGCAAGCGATAGCATTTTTCAAAGAAGGCGCTGATGTGATCGGAGCAAGTGCCGGCATTGCAATCGTAGAGGAAAGTAGAGACGAATAAAAGTCTTTACTTTTTTTCATTTTGTTTGATAAAGTTTAGAAAAATTTTAGAATTTCATACGCTTTAGTTTAGGCTATGTAGGATAAACTAAGGCTATAGAAAGAAGGTGTTTTCATGGATTTGGCAATCAAGACATTTCATCATATGAAAGAAAAGGCTCGAACAGTGAAGAAATCTACATGGATCATAACAGCGATATTCGTTGGTATCATGATCGCATCTGCCATCTATGCTCTTGGACATATGGATATGAAAGAAATCCTTACAAGTATGAATGAGCTTCCGATCTTATTGAAATATATGGTGATGATTGCCTTAATTTCATTACAGATATTTATGGCATTTCTTCCAGGTGAGCCTTTGGAACTGGCCAGTGGTTATCTTTTTGGTGCCTGGCAGGGTACTTTGATTTGTCTAATCGGTTCTTGTCTTGGTACCGCTATTGTTTATTTCATAGTGAAAGTATTCAAACGTTCTGTGATCGATTTACTCTTTGATGAGAAAAAGGTGAATGAGGTAAGTGGATTATTTGCGAGCAAAAAGGGTATGATATGGACTTTCGTATTATTTTTGATTCCGGGCAGTCCTAAAGATATCATGACTTATTTGGTTTCTTTAGGTAATATCAAACTGTTTCAATGGTTGATGCTGACAACGATTGGTAGGATTCCAAGTATCGTAACATCGACTTTTCTATCAGGGTCTTTAAAGGAAGGAAATATTATTGGTGCCATCTTTGTCGCAATGATGACGATCCTGTTGGTTGTCGGAGGAACACTGTTTTATAAAAAAATGGTAAAAACCAATGAAAAAGTACAAGAAATACTATAAAATAGAGTTCATAAAGCAAAGGAAGGGATCATAATGAAACATACGATCTTATTGGTAGAGGATGAAAAAGGAATCAGAGAAACGGTAGCAATCTTTTTAAAGAATCAAGGCTATGATGTCTTACAGGCAGAAAATGGAAAAGAAGGCTTGGAATTGATCAAACAACATGATGTCCATTTGGCAGTTGTGGATATTATGATGCCTGTTATGGATGGAATAACGATGACGATGGAATTACGTCAACATTATGATTTCCCGGTACTTTTCTTAAGCGCAAAATCAGAAGATATGGATAAAATTACAGGATTGAATCTTGGCGCAGACGATTATATTACGAAGCCATTTGAGCCAATGGAATTGATTGCAAGAGTAAATACCAATATCAGAAGATATGAACAGATTCTATCCTTAAAACAAAATGCGCTAGCACAAGAGAATGATCATTGTTTAAAGGTTGGCGGTTTAAAACTGGACACCTTTACCAAAGAAGTCTTTGTACATGATCAAGCCATTCGATTAACCGCAAAAGAGTTTGCGATCCTTGCCTTATTGATGAGATATCCGGGTCGAGTATATTCTGCGGAAGAAATTTATGAAGCTGTTTGGAATGAGGAAGCCATCAATACGGAAACCATTATGGTACATGTAAGAAAACTAAGAGAAAAAATTGAAGTAAATCCAAAAAAACCGGAATATTTAAAAGTGGTATGGGGAATTGGATATAAAATAGAAAAAGGATAGGTGGATTATGAAGAAACAGAAAAAAATCTTTTCAGCTGTTTTTGCGGCCTTACTGGTGGTGATGACAAGCTGTGTTCTTATCTTATATGATAATGTAAGAACAAATACCGATAACAATAAGATAAAAGATTTTATCAATACAAGATTAGATGAAACGTTACAGTTATTTACGCTTGCGAAGGCAAAAGAGATAGACCCTGATTATCAGATAATTTCTTATGGGGAAGACGTAGGGGATGAGATTCGTGCATTGGTAAATCAGGAATTGGAAAAAGCAATGAAAGAGGCTGTTTATTATTTGGAAAACGACCAAAACTTTGTATATGAAATAAAAAATAATCAAAAAACTTTATCTCATCACCAAGAACTTATCAAAGAAGATGATGATAAAAATAGTTATCATCTTTACACCGTTATGCACTTTGATGAACAAGGAAAATTAGAATCAAAAGGAAATCAGAATTCTTTATATTATGATGAATTTCCTTTAGAAAGAATATTGAATCGATATATAGAAATGGAGTATAGCAGTACAGGGATGGATGAAGTAAATAGTTATGTTATCAATGGAAGTCAAATTGATATTGATGATATCAAACTGAATTTACCTAAAAATCTTGAAATCACTTATATTGTTCCTGAACAGCTTCAAATGGATGGTTACGTATATTCCTATATCAATTCTTGGGAAATTTATAATAGCTTTACTGCTCTGGGACTCTTGATCGGTAGTGGTATTTTGGCATTATTTATATTGTTTTATCCTATTCGCATTGTAGAGGAAACACAGCCATTTGTAAGTGTGAAAAAATGGAAATCGGGAGTACAACTGGTCTTGTTAAGTACAGGAATCACCTTTGGGTTCATGGGGGTCATGATCCTAACAGGAAATACATTAAATGGCTATGTAGGACATCTTTTACAAAGCTATGAGATCGGATTTTCCGGATGGCTTGTGATGATTGCGAACTTTATCATATGGTTATTGACCTTCTATCTTATCGCAATCGCTATGTTTCAGATCAAATATATCTTTGTACATGGGTTCTGGCGTTATGTAAAAGAAGATACGTTTACCGGTAGTTTCATTCGATATGTAAAACGGAAAATCAATGCGCTTATGGAAGTGGATTTATCAAACAATGTACAAAAGCACTTGTTGAAGCTTGTATTGATTCATATGATTATCATTATGGTGATTACGACCACTTGGATTGGTGGCTATGTGTTAAGTATCATTTATGCTGGATGCTTATTTGTTTGGTTGAAGAAAAAAACTGATGTCATCCAACAGGATTATCATAAGGTTTCTAATGCAATGAAGGAGCTTGGAAACGGTAATTTTGAAGTGGAAATCAATGAAGATGCCGGTATGTTCAATAGTTTAAAGGATGAATTCGGTCATATACGTTTAGGTTTTGAAAAAGCTGTTCAAGAAGAAACAAAGTCACAAAATATGAAAACAGAATTGATCAGTAATGTTTCTCATGATTTAAAAACACCGTTGACTTGTATCAAAAATTATATCGTATTACTACAAGATGATCATTTAGATGAAGCAACAAGGCATGAGTATTTAGATAATTTAAATCAATATTCAAATCGTTTGACGACACTCATCGAGGATCTCTTTGATGTAAGTAAAGTGAATAGCGGCAATATGAAACTGGAACGAATGAATATCAATCTTGTGGCATTGATCGAACAGGCCCAAGCCGAATGTATGGAGCTGTTAGAGGAAAAAGAGCTTTGTATCGTCAGTAACTATGCAAGTCATGAGATACAGCTGTATTTAGATGGTGGAAAAACCTATCGTATCTTTGAGAATTTGTTTACGAACATCGGAAAGTACGCTATGCCACATAGTAGGGTCTATATTGATGTGAATGAAACAACCGATATGGTTCATATCGCCTTTAAGAATATCTCTTATGCGCAGATGAATTTCACTTCTGAGGAAATTGTAGATCGATTTGTAAGAGGAGATAAATCCAGACATGAAGGGGGAAGTGGATTAGGACTTGCTATTGTAAAAAGCTTTGTAGAGGTACAAGGTGGTAAATTTGAAATTCAGATCGACGGAGATTTGTTTAAAGCACTCATATCGTTTCCTAAAAACATAAAAGCACAGAAGGATTAGGCGAAAGCTTAATCCTTTTGTTTAGAAATTCTTAAGTTTTTTCAGCACTTGTTTTGAAGAATCTATGGTTAAAATATGAGGTATAGGAAAAGGAGTCAAGGCGATGAATGATAAGATGAGATATGGTATTTTGGGGATACTGTTTACGATAATGGGAATCTTGGTATGTTTCAAATGCTTAAAAGCCCAAGCAATTCAAGAGGTCGTATTAGGCGCTGCTAGTTTGATTGCAGGGATGTATTATTTCTTTCTACTGGGTAAACAGGAATCATAAAGATTTAAGTGAACATCATGATGACATTTTTTTGTATTCGCTTACATTTTGTTTAAGTTGCTAGTGAAAAGGGATGGAAATGTGCTATAATGGAAACAGCTAAACAGAAAGGACGATAGAATATGTACAAAGATGTTTATGAAAGATGGTTACATCATCCTAACCTAGATCCTTCTTATAAAGAAGTGCTTGAAACCATGGATGAAACAGAAAAATCTGATGCGTTTTATACAACGATAGAATTCGGTACTGCAGGTATGAGGGGATTGCTTGGACCTGGTACCAATAGAATCAACCTTCACACGATCCGTAAAGCAAATGTTGGGTTTGCTGAATATATTGTAGCTCATGGAAAAGAAGCTATGGAGCGTGGCGTTGCGATTGGCTATGATAATCGTCATATGTCTTATGAATTCGCAATGGATTCCGCAAAAGTTTTGGCTACTTACAATATTCGCAGTTATGTGTTTGAAAGCTTGAGACCAACACCTGAGCTTAGCTTTGCGGTACGTCATTTCCATTGTTTCGGTGGTATCATGGTGACTGCCTCTCATAATCCTAAGGAATATAATGGATATAAATTATATGATGAAAAAGGATGTCAATTGGTTCCGGCATTGGCTCAACAGGTCATTGATCGTGTCAATGCAGTTGAGGATGAGCTTGCAATTACTGCAACGCCTAGTGCAGAACAAGAAGCTTTGATTACCGTAATTGGTAAAGCAGTAGATGAAGAATATTACGAAAATGTATTGAGCATTCAGTTAAATCCTAATGTAAATAAAGATCATATCAAAATTATTTTTACACCAGAACATGGAACTGCCAATATTCCGGTAAAAGAAGTATATACAAGAGCAGGATATCATTTCGTAGCTGTTGAAGAACAATGTACACCAGACCCTGATTTCTCTTGTACACCTACGCCAAATCCAGAGGAAAAGGGAGCGTATGATTTGGCATTGGAATATGCGAAACGAGAAGATGCCGATATCATTCTTGTATGTGATCCTGATGCAGATCGTATGGGTGTCGGTGTAAAGCATAAAGGAGAATGGCATTTATTGACAGGTAATCAAAGTGGTGCAGTATTGATCGAATATATTTTCTCTCAGCTTATGGATAAAGATCGTATGCCAAACAATCCGGTAATGTTTAATACCGTGGTAACAGGAGATCTTGGAGAAAAGATTGCGGATAAATATGGCGTTGCGACAGAAAAGACACTAACCGGATTTAAATTTATCGGTGAGAAAGTCGCAAAATACGAAAAAACAAATGAAAAACAATATGTGTTTGGATATGAAGAAAGCTATGGCTCTTTGATCAAACCGTTTGTACGTGATAAGGATGCTCCACAGGCTTGTTTGATGTTGGCAGAAGCAGCATGTTATTATCATGAATTAGGTAAGACATTGGTAGATGTATTATATGATCTATATGCAGAACTTGGTTATTATGAAGAAAGTCAAACATCTTTGAAACTAGCGGGACAAGAAGGGGCTGCACGAATTCAGGAAATTCTTGCGACACTTCGCACCAGCAATGTAGAAGAAATCAACGGTGTAAAAGTAACACGTTTTGAGGATTATAAAGAATCTCGTATTGTGGAAGATGGTAAAGAAAGTGAACTAAGCGGGTTTACAAAATCAGATGTATTAAAATATTATTTGGCAGATGGAAGTTGGATTGCTATTCGACCAAGTGGAACGGAGCCAAAATGTAAATTCTACTATTGTGTAAAAGGTACTTCTTTAGAGGATGCACATACAAAAACATTAGAATTCCAAAAAGCTGTAGAAAAAATGATAGAATAAAGTGTAAAAGGTGCTGATTTTCAGCATCTTTTCTGATTTTTTTTTGTAATATCATTTTTCATTTACATGTATGATATACTAACGAAGTCTATGAAGGCAATTTAGATGAGAGGAGATTATCAATATGAAAAAATTAATCGTTGCATTATGTGCATTGGTTGTACTTGGAGGGTGTGCATCAGGATCAAAGGAAGTTAAGACAGCATCATGTACCAGCAAAATAGACCAGAACGGCATTGTTCTTGACATGAAAATTGATTTTGATTACGAAGGGGAAAAAATTGTGAAACAGGTTCAAAAGGGAGTCATTTCTACTGAAGATGATTCTATCTATCAACAGATGAAAGCTATGATGGAAGCACAAGGTTATGCTGATAAATCAAAAGATATGGATGGTGTAACATACGAATTGAAAAATGATGATGCAAAAAAGACAATTACTGAAAACTTATCCATTGACTTAACGAAAATTTCAGGAAAAGATTATAAGATTTTGACCAATGGGGAAGCGGAGACCGGTGATGGAAAATTCATTATGGATTTAAATAAAACAATCGATGGATTCAAGGATCAAGGTTATACTTGCGCATTATAAGAATGATAAAAGATATCAGATGGACTGGTATCTTTTTTTCATATAGTTTTATAACAAAGTGTTGTATAATATTACTATAGAAAGAACGGTGACTAGGATGAAAAAAGCAGTAAAACTATTAGGTATCGCTACCGCAGGTGTAGTAGCAGGGGCGGCTATTTCATTTGTAAAGGATTATCATACAATGAAAAAAATGCAAGAAAAACTAGATAAGATGCCTGTGAATATGATGAAGAAAAAAATGGCTAAAATCAAAAGAAAAGAGGATCATATGACGATTGAGGTTCCTGATCATATGATGTTAGCAGACAAGTTGAGGGTATGTGCCAGAATCTTAAAGAACTAAAGAAAAGACTTCAAAATGAAGTCTTTTATATATGCTCTTGATAGGAAATACTAGTATAAACAAGTTGTTCGAAATCTTGAAAGCTTTGACATTCTTTTGCGGCTTCCATAACGGTATCATTGCTGAATAGGATGACCAAGGCTTCATATAGATCATGAAAGATTTTTTTATCTACCTTATTGATTGCGACAAGTAATACAATATGTACGATCTGACTACCCCATAAAATTCCCTGTTTAGAAACAGCCACGGAAATACAAGTTTTCCATGCTTCCATTTCCATCGCATGAGGAATTGCAATATTCACAAAACCTGTAGAAGCCGCAAGTTCACGAATCATTACTTTTTCCTCAAACTCATGATTGACATATTCCATATCTTCCATTTTCTGACATAAAGCATGAATCACATCATCCCGTTTTGCTGGAATAGGATCATATAAAAATAGCTCCTTAGAAAAGAAATCATGAAAGTTCTTCTTCAATATATAATTTTTTTGATTCATTTTCAGATTTTCTATGGTGGTTTGAAGATTAGAAAAGCTGGTTTCGGATTTAAAAGGTGGAATCATACATACTTCACGATGAATCGGCTGTTTCAATGGTATCGTGGTAATGAGTAGATCATAATGAAGTGGAGCCAATTCATCCTCATAAGAAACGGTTTGTATGATATTGATTTGATTACCGAAATCCATTAGTAAGCCGTTATAGATCGAGGTCGTAATGTTCATATAATCAGGACATAACAAAACACATCTTAGTTTGCTGTCATTTGTTTTTTGTCGTTCTATTTCTGCACCGATATGAAGTGCCAGAAACGTAACCTCATCCTCATTGATATCTACATGATAGCGATGCATGAGCTCTAAGGAAATAAAGATTGCAATGTCATAAACCGTGGGACAGCTAGCTTTGATGGCATCGACCATTGGGTTTTTGGTATAGGTTTTATGATGTGCACGAAGTAATAAATTTTTCAGATGAAGAGAGAAAGGTGTCACAAAACTTTCTTGATTCAAATCAATCAAATAACTTTCATTCACTTTATCGACGATATCTTTTGTTAATTGTAAGATATCTTCTCCTACCAAACGTTTTAGGCTATCTTTGGAACTAGGCATAGAAAAATTAGCGTTTGTTTTGAAAAGCATATAAATTTCGAACTGTTCATTTTTATTAAATTTGATATGAAACGTTTGTTCTAATTGTTCACATAACTCTGATACAAGTGAGCGCTCTATGTCGCTTTCAATGATAAAATCTTCCTTTTGTGTATCTACAAAATTGCCTTCTTTCATACGGTCGATGATAATGGTAAAGTGTAATAATAAATTGACAAAAGCAAAGTCATTGATATAATACTGATACTTTTGAAAGGTCGTATGGATGATGGAAGTGATCGCATCAATGGATATGTTTGAAAAGCTGTCTTTGATCATACTGGAATCCATAAATTGTTGTTCAGTTTCTTCATACATGACATAGCTAACAAGTTTTCGTTTGTCTTTTTCTGAACCATGTATTTTAACTGCATCATTTTCACAGGTGAAATGAACATGAAAGTTCGCAAAGGTTTTGTTCATTTTGGCGATATCTGCTTTGATGGTGGAATAACTGACATAAAGACTGTCACAAAGATCAAAGATATCAACATGAGAACTATGTCCCAACATAATTGCTTTGATGATATAGAAGCCACGTTGTTCACTTGTTTGCGGTAGCTCTTCTTCCTTTATAGATAACAATTCTCTTGCAGCATTTTTTTGAATCGTATAGCCATGCTTGCTTGATAAGATCGCTTTCTCTTTACTTAGCAGATTGATTTCAATAACATAGTTTTTTACAGAGCGTGTGGAAATAGATAACGCTGCTGCCAATTCTTTACTGGTAGCAGAGTTATGATCCATGAGATAGTTTAATAATTCAATATGCTTTTTCTTCATACGATTAGTCTCCTTAAACAGCCATGCGATATATATTATTATAAATTAGAGTCAAAGCGGTTACAACTGAAAAATTTCACCACATGGTGCAAAGAATTGAGTGATGAATTTGCACGATATGGTGCAAAACATAAGTTGAGAAAGGAAATGAATTCATGAATAATATAGGTGTACGAGGTACGAAAGCTTACAAAAGCGGAAAGGAGATCTTACCTCATGGAAAAAATGTTTATCATGTTATGTTGTGGTGCTGGGATGTCTAGTGGATTCTTAGCTAATCAGGCAAGAAAAGCTGCAAAGAAAAAGAAACTGGATGTTACGATAGAGGCACGTTCCCACACCGATGTGAACAGTTATCTATCTACCATCAACATTCTAATGCTCGGCCCACATTATGGTGGAGAACTGGATAAATGGGAAACCTTATGTCATCCTTATAATGTTCCGGTCGTTGTCATTCCACAAGATATTTATGCACAATTGAATGGGGATGCATTACTTGATTTAGCAATTGCAACCATCAATAAGTAAAAAAAGCTAAGATGGCAGTCTTAGCTTAAAGAAATCAAACACTTCGAAAATGGATTTCTTCATAACTATTATAGTGAAGTTATGGAGAAAAGAAAAGAGAAAAGGAGAAAAATCTATGAAAAGCTTTATGAATTGGCTATCCAATTCCTTTGCGCCAAAAATGAATACCTTATGTAGCAAACCTTGGATCGCCGCTGTATCTGCATCTATGCAGAAAATTATACCGTTTATCTTAACCGGATCTGTTATTTATTTCTATAACGTTTTCCGTTCCTATATTAGCGTACTTCCTGATTTGGGAATGATTGCGGATTATAGCTTCGGACTTATTTCATTGATATTAGCATTTGTCGTAGGACAACAATGTATGGAAAAATTAGGACATCCTTTCTATACGACAAACTGTGGTATCGTTTGTATGGCAGTATTTATGATGTTTATCATTCCTACTACAGATGAAGCAGGGAACATGATCATTCAAGGTGGAAGACTTGGCGCAAGTGGCATTGCAGTTGGTATTGTCGCAGGCTTGTTTACCTCTATCATCTTCAATCTTTACGCAAAACTTCACGTATTACAAGACTCTACCTCCATTCCCGATTTCGTCGTAGGATGGATCAATTATATCTTACCAACATTGATTACCTTAGGTCTTGGTATGATTTTGACAAAATATTGTAACTTCGATATCTTTGAAATCGTTATTTGGTTATTCTCACCACTTGCCAGCTTTGCACAAACGTATCCTGGTTTCGTATTATGTTGTTTTATTCCGGCTGTTTTATACAGTATGGGTATTTCATCTTGGTTGTTTGGCGCAATCACGACACCGATTTATTTAGCCGGTATTCAAGCAAATATCGATGCAGTTGCTAATGGGTTACCTGCAACCAATATCGCAACAAGTGAAGCGGTATTTACGGCCGCATTGATCACAATGGGTGGTATGGGAGCTACATTGGCATTAAATGTTATGATGTGTTTCTCTAAATCTAAACAGTTAAAAACCTTAGGACGTATCTTTATCGGACCATCTATCTTCAATATCAATGAACCGATCATCTTCGGAGCTCCTGTCGTATTTAATCCATTATTAATGTTACCTATGTGGATCAATGCATTGGTAGGACCAACCATCGTTTATGTTGTCATGCGTCTTGGCTGGTTGAACATTCCGGCAACTTTAAATCAGGTTGGTCAGGTACCTGTACCTATTTCAACCGTTATGATCACACAGGATATGCGTGGTGTTTTATGGGCAATTGTATTGTTTATTGTATACTTTGCTATTTGGTATCCTTTCTTTAAAGTATTTGAAAAACAAAAGCTAGCTGAAGAAGCAAATCAATCTTAGGGGGTATGAACATGGATATTATGGAAAATGAATTAGTCAGCACTGCGATGCAAATCATTCTGCATGCAGGAGATGCTAGAATTAAGGTAGAAGAAGCCTTAAAGGTCGCAAAACAATTTGATTTTACAAAAGCAAATGAAATCATGGAAGAAGCACAAGAATGTATTCGCCTTGCCCATGTATCACAAACAGAAGTTATTCAAAATGAAACCAGAGGTAAAAGCTATGAACCTTGCCTATTGTTTGCTCACGCTCAAGATACGTTGATGACCATTATGAGCGAGTATAATTTGGCGAAACAGCTTATTGAGTTCTTTGAAATTATGAATCGCAAAATAGAAAATAAATAGGAGGCTTTGCTATGTATACAGAATTTCCAAAAGACTTTTTATGGGGAGCCGCTACCAGTGCTTATCAAGTTGAAGGAGCAGCACAAGAGGATGGAAAAGGATTATCCCAACAAGATGTTGTCAATAAAGAATATGCTCAAAAAACAGGTTTTGCGGATGCTGAAATCGCATCTGATCATTATCACCATTATAAAGAAGATGTCGCCTTGTTCAAGGAAATGGGATTTAATTGTTATCGTTTCTCTATTGGTTGGAGTCGTATCTTTCCAAATGGTGTTGGTGAACCAAATCCAAAAGGTGTACAATTTTACCACAATCTGATCAATGAGTTAAAAGCAAATGGAATGGAACCGGTAGTAACTTTGTATCACTATGATTTGCCTATGGCCTTAGTTGATAAGTATGATGGATGGATCAATCGACAGGTAGTCAAAGATTTTGAATACTTTGCACGCTTTGTCATCAATGAGTTTAAAGACGATGTAAAATATTGGCTAACGATCAATGAACAAAGCATCATTGTTCAATATTGGACACAGAAATGTTATATCAGACCAGAGCTAAGAGATCAAAATCAATTACGTTATCAAATCAATCATCATATGAATTTAGCACATGCGATTGCCGTTAAATTGGTACATGAGCTGGTACCCGGTGGGATGGCCGGTGCTGCCCTTGGCTATTCTCCGATTTATCCATTAACCAGTAAACCGGAAGATGTCATGGCTGCACAAAATGCCCATGATTTACGAAATTCATACTATCTAGATGTTTATTTCAAAGGATTTTATAATAAATCCGCATGGATCTACTTACAAGAAAATGGCTTGGCTCCTTTGATGGAAGCAGGAGATGACGAGTTGTTGAAGGAAGGAATTTCTGACTTCCTTGCATTGAACTATTATGCAAGTGAATGTGCAAAATATTGTCCAGAGGATGCAGAAAGAAGATGGTCCGGCTTTAATCAATCAGGAAAGAAAGGCGAAATGTCAGGCTTTGAAACACAACCCGGATTCTATCAAATGTGTAAAAATCCTGAATTAGATACGACGGATTGGGATTGGGCAATCGATCCAACCGGTTTAGAATATATATTCCGTGATTTATATACAAGATACAATAAACCATTGATGGTAACCGAAAACGGGTTAGGAGCTTATGATACATTAGAAGATGGAAAAGTACATGATGAATATCGTATCGATTATTTAAGAGCACATATCAAGGCAATGAAAAAAGCAATACATTATGGTGCAGAAGTGATTGGATATATGCCTTGGTCTGCCTTAGATTTATTATCTACTAGCAATGGTGTCAAGAAACGTTATGGCTTTATTTACGTAGATCGAAGTGATGATGATCCTAAACAATGTGCACGTATTCGTAAAGATTCCTTTTATTGGTATCAACGAGTCATCGCAAGCAATGGTAAGGATGAAGAACTAGATCGTTTAGGTAAGGATTAAATCACATATTTAGAAGAAGGAGAACAATCATATGACAAAACAAATACCAACAGGATTTCCAAAAGACTTTCTATGGGGTGGAGCTTTTGCGGCTTGCCAGTGCGAAGGTGAATACGATAAGGATGGAAGAGGTCTTTCCACTTCTGATATTCATGAATATACAAAAGGATTGAATCGTGCCAAAATAGAAAAAGAAGGCGGAGGAACGTTAGAAGAAATCAAATTCAAAGCAACGGATACAGAAGGCTATTATCCTAAGCGCTATGGAATTAACTTCTATCACACTTATAAAGAAGACTTAGCTTTACTGAAAGAAATGGGATTCAAATGTTTCCGTACGAGCTTTTCTTGGTCAAGAATCTTTCCAAATGGAGATGAAACGAAACCTAATGAAGCAGGACTACAATTTTATGATCAATTGATTGATGAAATAATCAAGGATGGTATGGAGCCTATCATCACCATGTCTCATTACGATATGCCTTTACATTTGGTTACTGAATATGGAGGATTCGCAAATCGTAAAGTGATCGATTTCTTCGTGAATTATGCTACGGTATTATTGAAACGATTCAAAGGTAGAGTGAAATATTGGATCGTTTGTAATCAAATTAATTTAGTACCTGTCGTACAGTTTGGTTCCTTAGGAATCTATGATGATCAAGCAGAAAACATGGAAGAATTGATGTATCAGGCTGTACACAATCAATTTGTCGCATGTGCTAAGGTAAAGGCAATTGCAAATGATATTGACCCGGATGCTTTATTAGGAACGATGCTTGCAGATTGTACCTACTATCCGGCAAGCTGTAAGCCAGAGGATGTTGTCTTGACCATGCAGAGAAATCGTATGCAATACTTCTTTACAGATGTACAATTACGAGGAGAATATCCGGTATATGCACTTCGTTATTTCAAAGAGCACGATATTCATATCAAAATGGAAGCAGGCGATGAAGAACTTATCAAAGCAAATCCGATGCAGTTTCTGGCAGTATCTTATTACTCCAGTAAAATCGTAGATTCAACAAAGAATGGTATGGATCCAACGGATGCTGAACAAAATCCTAATCTGGCACCAACACCTTGGGAATGGCGTATGGATCCATTGGGCTTCTATAACTGCTTATCTCAATACTGGGATCGTTATCAAGTGCCTTTGATGATTGGGGAAAATGGCTTTGGTGCTTTGGATACAGTAGAAGCTGATGGAAAGATCCATGATCCTTATCGAATCGACTTTTTGAGAAAACATATCGAACAATTAAAAGAATGTATCAAAGATGGTGTACAGATCTTCGCATTCTGTGCATGGGGACCAATTGACATTGTCAGTTCATCTTCAGCTGAAATGAGCAAACGTTATGGCTTTGTTTATGTAGATCGTGATGATTTCGGAAATGGTTCTCAAAAACGTATCAAAAAAGATTCCTTTGATTGGTATCAACATGTCATCGAAACAAATGGAGAGGAATTATAAGGGATTGCTATCACAATAGAATACAAAAAATGCGCTAAATCTCAATAGAGGGAAGCGTATTTTTTATGCTTCAGACATAATAAGAATTTAAATCTTTAGAAAAACGCCTATGGAATTCGCTCTAATTATTATGATGAACAAAGTATGATAAAGCTTCATATGTTACAAATCATATATACAAAGAGAAAGATCATGCTTATATTGTTTTTCGTTTTTACGACTTTAGGCATTTTAAACTTTATCACTTATCCCAATAACATATTGCGTCTACAAAATTCATTATTTGCATTTTTGTCTGAACATCAGATAAATTCATTGTATACATTCATCACGAGCTTAGATATCAATTATGTGTTAGTATGTGTAGGATTTCTTGTATTATCTATCTTTTCAGCTATTTGTTATATTACGATTCATATTACATCTTATCTATTTTGGCAATCTCAAATAAAAAAAGCACTGATTTCCAATAATCTAGGAACAGTGCTTTTTATGATCTATGATATATTAGAATCAAGTAACATGTTTCATTAAATATTCCTTAATGCCAAGAAACATGAAAACTAGGAAGAATAATAAAAGTATAGATGGTATCATCATCATGCTCCTTTCTTAAGTTAGATACATCTAACTTATATTTCTATTATAATCTCTTATATACTTTCTGTCAATAAATTCCATAAAAATGGAAAAACTTGCATATTCAAACTATAAACTTTAACTTTCAAAGCATCAAAGAAATCTTATGAAAATGACAAAAAAATACACGGATTCCGTGTAACCCTTTACAATTTTATGAAAAAACCGATAAAAAAGCTATTTTTTATGTGCAAAATGGAGTAAAATAGAAGATAGAAAAAGACAGGGAGGATAAAACTGTGAAAAATAAAATATTGGATAATTATTATAAAGGACAGGCATTAGATGCCTATGAATTCTTTGGTGCGCATGCTTGTGTAGAAAAGGGTGTCAAGGGTGTAAGATTTACGACTTTTGCGCCTCATGCGAAAAGTATTCAAGTGATTGGTAGTTTTGATGGCTGGAGTTGTAAGGGACATCAAATGCGAAGAAAAGATACTCAGGGAGTATGGTCTATCTTTATCGGTGGCGCAAAAGTAGGGGATATGTATAAATATCGAGTTACACAGGCAACTGATCGTATTGTGGATAAAATGGATCCTTATGCATTTTATAGTGAGTTGAGACCTAATACCGCAAGTATCGTAGTAGATTTGAATTATAAGAAATGGTCAGATGAAAAATGGGTTGCATCAAGAGATAAAAGCTTTGATAAACCAGTGAATATTTATGAATTACATATTGGTAGCTGGCGTAAAGATGAAGATGTTGAGTGGGTAAATTATAAGGCAATTGCAAAAGAGCTGATTGCTTATGTGAAAGAAAACAATTTTACTCATATCGAATTGATGCCATTAAATGAGCATCCTTTTGATGGTAGTTGGGGATATCAGTGTAGTGGTTATTTCAGTGCTACATCTCGTTATGGAACACCACAAGATCTAATGTATCTGGTAAATGCTTGTCATAAAGCAGGCATTGGGGTCATTATGGATTTTGTACCGGTACACTTTGTGCGAGATGATTTCTCATTATCTTATTTTGATGGAACTCCACTATATGAATATGAAAAAGCAAATGATGCGGATTCACAATGGGGTACAGCTAACTTTAACTTATGGAAGGAAGAAGTTCGTTCTTTCTTAATGTCTGCGGCTGCATTTTGGATCGATAAATACCACTTTGATGGCTTACGTATGGATGCTATCAGTAATGTAATCTTCTGGCATGGTAATAAAGAACTTGGTGCGAACGAAGGTGCAATTCATTTTGTGAAGCGAATGAACTGGAACTTGAATCAAAAATTCAAAGGTGTGATGTTGATTGCCGAGGATTCCAGCGATTATCCTAATGTTACCAAAGCAACATCTGATGGTGGACTGGGATTTGATTATAAATGGGATTTGGGTTGGATGAACGATACTTTGAAATATCTTGAAAAAGACCCTGTGTATCGTAAATGGCATCATAATAATATTACCTTCTCAATGGCATATTTCTATTCTGAAAAATTCATCATGGAATTTTCACATGATGAGGTCGTTCATGGAAAGAAAACAATCGTAGATAAGATTTGGGGAACCTATGAACAAAAATTCTCTCAATTAAGAACATTGTATTTGTATATGTTTACTCATCCTGGTAAGAAACTGAATTTCATGGGAAACGAATTGGCACACTTTAGAGAATGGGATGAAACAAAAGAATGTGATTGGTTCTTATTAAAATATCCTGTTCATGATGCATTCCACAAATATTTCGCAAAACTTGGCGAAGTCTATAAAAAGACAGCGACCTTGTACGAACATGAATATGATTGGGAATCCTTCCAATGGATCGATGCGGATAATGCCGATGAAAACTTATTCTCTTATAAACGTGTGGGCAAGGATCGTGAATATATCATTATTTTGAATTTCTCTCCTAATGCATATAAAAAGCATCCATTTGGTGTTGGATATAGCGGAATGTACCATGAAGTCATCAATACTGAAATGGATGTATTCGGTGGTAGCTTAACAGAGAAACAAAAAATGAAGTCTATAAAGGAAGAATGTAATAAACAACCATTCTCAATTGAGGTTGATATTCCTGCTTTTGGTGGTATCATGTTAGAACATAAGGTTGTGAAACCAAAAGGGGCAACAAAAACGAAAACAGAAAAGAAGAAAAATGCATAGATATTGATTAGGAGCTTAAAAAGCAAATTATATATGAATTCTCATTAAATTACAGGTAAGGATCCATCTTTGGTAGGGGAGATCCTTACCTTTTCTTTTGTATGAAACAAACCATAAATGCACTCTTGATTGATCAATTTCTTTAAGGAGTTTTTGTTACACTTTTTAATGGGTCTTGGTAATCAAGAGATACTGATATCAAACGCAAATTGACGTGAAATCATGTGTTTTATACTCTATAAGATATAACTATATAGTGGTGATGAAATGGCTTAAAATGCAATTAAATTACAAAAATTAAAAACATTTCGAAAATATCTTGTAATTTAATTTCAAAATGCTATAATATACACGTGGAAGCGCTTTACAATGTTTTGAAAAATTAAAGAGGAGGATTTTACGATGGAAATTACTTTAGTGCTGATTTTTGTACTATGTTTGTACACAGCCGTTGGAGTTCTAGATCAGATTTCAATTCAGATCGGTGTTTATACTCCATTATTCGCAGCAACAGTGACTGGAGCATTGCTAGGAAACCTTGAATTGGGGTTAACAGTAGGTGCAACATTGCAGTTAATGACACTTGGCGTAGCAACTTATGGCGGAGCTACAATTCCGGATTATTTATCAGGTGCTATTATGGGAACTGCTTATGCTATTATCTCGGGAGAAGGGGCAGAATATGGTATTGCACTAGCTGTTCCAATCGGTTTATTGCTTACTCAACTTGACATTATTGGTCGTATGGCAAATTCATTCTTTCAACATTATGCAGATCGCTGTGCTGAAAAAGGAAATGTAAAGGGCGTAGAATTAGCAAATATTTTAGGTGCATTGCCTTGGATTCTATCTCGTGTCATTCCTGTATTCATAGGTTTATGCTTTGGAGAAGCAGTGGTTACATCTATCAACAGTATCATTCCAGTATGGTTTATGACAGGATTAAAAGCAGCTGGTGCGATTCTTCCTGCCTTGGGTATGGCAATCTTAATGCGTTACTTACCACTTAAGAAATACTACCCATACTTCATTATTGGATTCGTAATGATTGCTTACGGAAAGAGTATCTTCACAGTACTTTCTGTAGCATTGATTGGATTTGCATTCGCAGCTTTACATTATACGAAAATGAAAGATAGAACAGTTGCAGTAGCAGGTGTTGTACAAGATGATGAGGAGGTAGAAATCGATGGCTAACTCAAAGCTAACTAAAGGAGATATCAGAAAAGTTTATATTAGAAATTTATTTGGTTTACAATGGGGTTGGAATTATGAAAAAATGCAAGGACTTGGTTATGCATGGGTAATCATGCCAGCATTGAAAAGAATTTATAAAGATGATCCAGAAGGAATGAAGCAAGCGCTAAAAATGCAATTAGGTTACTTCAATACAACGCCTGCAATGTCTCATCTAATTGTTGGAGCAGACATGGCGTTAGAAGAAGAATTTGGAATTGACGCTGAAGAAGCGGTAGCTGGTTTAAAAACAGGATTAATGGGACCATTTGCTGGAGTAGGAGATACTTTATTCATCGCAATCTATAGAGCAATTGTGTTCTCAATCGCATCTTATATGGCATTGGAAGGAAATGTCTTTGGTTTACTGATTCCTATCATTGCATGTATCGCAGTATTGGCTGTACGTTATAAATTTACAACATTAGGTTATTCACAAGGAAAGAAATTAGCATCAGGATTTGCTGATAAAATTGCTCCAATTACAGAAGGAGCAGCTATCCTAGGGTTAACAGTAGTAGGTGGATTAATCGCTTCTGTTATCAATTACAATCTAGACTTAACATTCACAATGGGAGAAGTAGTATTATCTGTACAAGAAAACTTAGATAAGATTCTTCCATGTATGATTCCATTAGGAATTGTAATGCTATCTTATTGGTTATTAGGTAAGAAAAGCATGAATTCTACACGTTTAATCTTTGTCCTATTGTTACTAGGAATGTTCTTAGGGAACTTACAAAACATGTTAAACTGGGTAGTATCATTATTCTAAAATAAAATCAAAGGAGAAATCAGATATGCCAATCGTACACACAAGAATAGATGAACGTTTGATCCATGGTCAAGTCGCTATGGTTTGGACAAATACAGTAGGAGCAACACGAATTGCAGTTGTAAATGATGCTGCAATCAAAGATGAAATGATCATTGCAGGATTGAAAATGGCAAAGCCAGCAGGAGTTAAATTATCTATATTATCTAGAGCAAAAGCAGTAGAAAAATTCAAAAGTGATGTTTATGCACAAGATAAAGTGCTATTAATCACTAAAAATTTACAAGATGTAGCTTATTTAGTGGAAAATGGCGTAAAATTGAGTACAATTAATGTAGGAAATATAGCAAAAAGAGAAGGAGCAACACAAATCAAAAAGTCTGTATATGTAACACAAGAAGATGTGGATACGATACATGCTTTGATTGCAGCAGATGTAAAAGTAACGGCTCAGATGTTACCTACAGAATCTGATCAGTCTATTTTAGAATACCTTCCAAAATAAAAATAAGAAAGAGGAAGTCAATATGAATGTAAAATTAAAAATCAAAGATCGTTATCAGAAATTATCAAAAACTAATCGTCGTATAGCAGATGGCATTTTATCTGATGCTGATAGATTTTTAAAAATGACTGCTTTAGAAGCTGGTGAACAATATCAGACTTCCTCTGCATCAATTATACGCTTTACAAAAACATTAGGATATAAAGGACTGGAAGAGTTTAAAATCGCATTAGCAAAAGATCAATCAAGAGATGCAAAGGAGTATGATGTAGATACCATTGTTTCTCAAGATGATGATATTGCGACATTATGTCAAAAGGTTGAAATGCTGATTGATACAACAAATCATGATTTATTTGATGTATTAGATAAAGATGTTTTATCTGACGCTATTGAATGCTTAAGTCAAAGTGAAAATATTTACTTATTGGGAATCGGGGCATCTATGTTACCAGCATATGATATGTATCACAAATTAAAACGTATTCATATTAAGGCTCATTATGAATTTGATGCACACATGGCTGCTGAATTCTTCCATTATGTAACAGAGAAAGACTGTGTCGTTGCATTCTCTTATAGTGGATTATCAAAAGAGGTTATTTATCCTTGTTCTATTGCAAAAGAAAAGGGTGCTTGTATTATTGCTGTGACAAGAAATAATGCTGAATCTGCTTTAAGTAAATTGGCAGATATGATATTGAATGTACCTGATAAGGAACATTTAACCAGAACAGGTGCGATTAGTTCCAAGCATTCCTCAATGACAATTGTTGACTTGCTCTATCTAGGCATTACACAAAAAGATGAAAATATGTTTGAAGATAAACTCGTACACACCAGTCTATTAACAAGAGAATTAAAAGAAGATTAATAGGAAAGTGGTGAAATAATGGAAAATATCCATTCACTTACAACAGAAACGAACAATAAAGAAACAAAAAATATTGATCGTGTCACAACGTTGGAAGTATTAGAAATGATTAATAAAGAGGATAAAACTGTAGCTTATGCTGTGGAAAAAGAACTTCCTCAAATTGCCAAAGCAGTTGACCAAATAAAAGATAGATTTCAAAAGGGTGGTCGTATGATTTATATTGGTGCAGGTTCTTCAGGTAGAATGGGAACGCTAGATGCTGTAGAATTAACACCAACATATAATGTAGACCCAAGCCTTGCCTTTGGTATCATGGCTGGAGGAAAAGAAGCAATGTATCGTGCAATTGAAGGAGCTGAAGATTCTAAAGAATTGGCGATAGAAGATTTAAAAAATGTTAATTTAAATGAAAAAGATATTGTAATTGGTATTGCTGCTAGTGGTAGAACACCTTACACGATTTCTGCATTAGAATATGGTAATTCAGTTCATGCTCTTACCATATCAGTAAGCTGTAATGGAGAAAGCGAAATGGCAAAAGTTGCATCGATATCGATTGCTCCAGTTGTTGGTGCTGAAGTTATTAGTGGTTCAACGAGAATGAAAGCAGGAACTGCACAGAAAATGGTAGTTAACATGTTATCAACAGCCACTATGATTCAGGTTGGAAAAGTATATCAGAATTATATGGTAAATGTACAACCAACAAATGAGAAATTAGTAATACGTGCCATTCATATGATTAAGGAAATTACAGGTTTGTCTTTAGATGAAGCTACATCTTTATTTGAAGCATCAGGAAAAAATGTTGCAGTTGCAGTCATAATGAATGAAATAAAAGTGGATAAAGAAACAGCGTTTGAGGCATTAGAAAAGGCTCAAGGTAAAGTAATAGGAGCATTAGAACTATTATCCCATGAAAAAAAATAAAGAAATTGAGCGTTTTTTGCATCAGATGATTCATCATAAATATCTAGCTGGTGCATCTTACGCTTTTTTTACACCCAATTTTAAGGAAACTTATTATGATGGAGTGATGGGATGCATAGAACCTTTTGATCATCGGCGGTTAGAGGAATGTCTTTTATATGATTTGGCGTCGTTAACGAAAGTAGTCGCAACTACGACAAGAATTTTGCAGATGATCAATGAAAAAAAACTACAGCTATCTACACCTGTTTGCGAAATTTTATCAGAATATCGATACCAAAGTACGACGATAGAAGATCTGCTCTTGCATAGAAGTGGATTACCTGCCGAAGTGATAGATAAGCAATTATTGACAAAAGAAACCATTAGAGAAAAAGTTTATGATACGAATATTGAAAATGAAATGATCCATCAGACATGTTATTCGGATGTAGGCTTTATCTTATTAGGTTTTGTAATTGAAAAACTGGATCAATTAAGTTTAGAGGAAAGTTTCCAAAAGCATATTGCTAAACCGTTAGAAATGGAACATACATCATACCATGTTTATAACAAACAAAAAGCAATCCCTACTGAGATTACAAATGAGCGTGGTTGTATATGTGGAGAAGTACATGATTCAAAAGCATACTTGTTAGGAGAAAGTGGAAGCGCTGGTTTATTTTCTACTTTGCAAGATCTAGTAAGTTTTGGCCAAGCAATGCTATCAGAAAACAATAAACTATTTGAAAAAGAAATCTTTGAATTGTTAAAAAGTGTTACTATACAAAGAAGAGGTTTAGGATGGGAAAAGCCTTATAAAGAGAGTGTATTATATCATACAGGATTTACTGGGACATCGATATTATTAGATATGGATAAGAAACAAGGATTTATATTATTAACAAATCGAATCCATCCAGATCGCAATCAAACTGACTTTTTAGTATTACGAAATAAATTAAACAAAATATATTTGGAGGAATAAAATGAAACCTAATCTAATTGTGACAAGCCATGGTAATTTGGCATCAGAAGTAGTGAAATCAGCGAGCATGATCGTGGGAGAAGTTGCAAATGTTAGTACTGTTTGCATGGCTGCTGAAGATGGACTAGAAGGAACAACAGTTAAAATGAAAGATGCAATATCAAAATATGCTGGTAAACCTATTGTGATATTAGCTGATTTATTTGGAGGTACTCCATTTAATGTTGCAATGATGTTAAGTAAACAACAAAGCAATGTGAAAGTAGTATCCGGTTTAAATTTGGGAATGGTCGTTGAGTATGCAGTTTCTCAACTGGAAGATGAAACAGAATTGGCACAATACTTATGTACGATTGGGAAAGCTGGTATTGTGGTACCTCAAGAAGACGAGGAAGATGATGATTTAGAAATAGAATAAAAAGAAAAGGAAAAGAAAAAGGAAATTTTATGGACAGAAAATGGCGTAATGGTGTTATGGCAGTTGCACTGACATGTGCAATGACACAATTGGTGTTACCTTATAATGTATTAAATTTACAGGCAAAGGAATCAGTGAATAGTGTTACATCAGTGGAAAGTTTTCAACAAATTCGTGATTACTGGAGAAGTGAATTGATTGGGTCTTATCAATCATATGCAACGGATCATGTCTTTCAAGAGATGGTAGCTTCCTTAGATGAAAAAACAAAAAATCTTTCAGAAACAATGAAAGAAATTAATGAAGATACCAAAGATTTATGGGATTTTGGAGAAGCTTTTTTAAATCAAGAAGAAGGTGCGGTTGTTACAGAAGCATTTGATCGTTTGCGATTGATGAGTATTCAAACAATGCAACCTACGAGTAAGTATTATCAAAATAAAGAGCTGAAAAAACAAATTGTAAATGCTTATCAGTTTCTATTAGATAATAAATATGGTCCATCGACATCAGGACTGAAAACAGGATGGTGGGATAAAGAGATCGGTACACCCAAAGCAATGGTGGATATCGCAATTCTGCTATATGATGAATTTAGCAGTGAACAAATCGCTGCTATTACGAAAACAATTGATCGTTTTGTACCGAAGGCAGATTATCGATTAGGTTCTACTTTAAAAGAAACAGGGGCAAATTTATGTGATAAAGTAGCAATCGTAATCAAACGTGCAGCTTTGGATGGTAATAACGAACGCTTAAAACATGCAAGTAGTTGTATGGATCCGTTGTTTGGATATGTAACAAATGGTGATGGATTCTATACGGATGGTAGTTTTATTCAACATAATAATATTCCTTATAATGGAAGTTATGGCTATGTTTTATTAGATGAATTAACCAATTGTATTATCATGTTAAGCATGAGTGAAGAAGCGGTTGCACCTGAAAATATTGAGTTTTTCAATCAAGTATTAATTGAAAACTACTTGCCTTTTATATCATATGGTGGGAATGTTGTAGATAATGTACGAGGTAGAGCAGTATCTCGTTATGCACAACAAGGGGATACCATGGGTATGCAAATGATGGGCGTATTGTTACAATATGCGGATGTTGCAGATGATGCTACAAGAGATAAGCTATTATCGGGATTAAAAGGAATCGTGGATGAAAAGTTTGCAGAAAAACAAACTCAAGATTTTAGTATGTTGAAATATGCGGACTATTCTAGAGTAAAAGAACTAGCAAATACAACTGATGTTAAGAAACTAACAAGAAATACTTATCAAGTATTCTCTAATATGGATCGTATGGTAGCTCATAGAGAAGGTTATACATTTACCATTGCCCCTTCTAGTAAACGTATGTATAACACTGAACAGGGCAATCAAGAGAATCTTTTAGGAAGGTATCAAGGCCAAGGATATTATCAAATCTATAACAATGATATCTCTCAATATAATGACCATTATAATGCAACCGTTGATTCAAATCGTATTAGTGGAGTTACAACAGCACATCAAGATATAACATTTAATACACAAGGTCAATCTGCATGGTCAGGAGGGGCTTCCTTAGATGGGGTGATTGGATCAGCAGGTGTAATCATTACAGGGGATAAAAGATTATCAGAATTGGCAAATGGATTTGGAAATGAAATTATTTCTAATATAGCTAGTGGAATTGAAGCTAATAAATCATATTTTGTATTAAATGATTCTATTGTTTGTATTGGAAGTGATATTACAAATCGCAAAACAGATAAAAATGTTGATGTACTTGAAACAATTGTCGATAACCGTAAAGTACAAGATAACAAGTTGTATGTAGATGGTACAGAAAAGCAATCCACTAATGGAATATCATCCATTCAAAATCCTAAATATGCATATTTAACAGGAAATGATTCAAAATCCGGAATGGGTTACGTATTTTTGGAAGATGGAACTGTTACATTAAAAAGAGAAACTAGAAAACAGGCATGGAGTGATGTTAACAAATTAGCGAAGTTTACAAATACAGAAGAACGTACAAGTAATTATGTATCACTTGCGGTAGATCATGGTGTAGATGCAAATAAGGATACCTATAAATATGTAATATTACCAAATGCATCACAAGAAGAAACACAAAGTTATCAAGCCAATGAACATATAGAAATTCTATATGCAGAAGATGGTATTCACGCTATCAAAGATTTAGACTCAAACCAAACAATGATGAATTTCTATAAAGCAGGTAGTGTAGAAAATGTGGAAGTAAATCAACCAGTTTCTATGGTAATGAAATCAGAAAATGGAATGATTGATTTCGCAGTATCTGATCCAACACATAGTTTATCAAGTGTGGATATTACATTGAGAAATGTAGAAACTAAAAAACAAGATATTATCGAAGGAAATGCAAAAGTGATAGAATCAGGTTCTGATTGGTTGACAATCAGAGTAAACTTCTCTGCACAAGATGGACAATCTAATTTTGTGTCAATTGGTACAAGTTATAAAGTTGAAAGTAGTAATTTAGCTCTAAATAAAGATGTAGAAGCAAGTAGTGTTGTACAAAATAGTGCGACACAGAAACGACTACCTGAATTTGCAGTTGATGGAGATGCTGATACTCGTTGGGCTAGTAATTATGAGAGAGGAAATCCTTCCATTACTACTGATGAAGCTGATAAAGGATGGTTTCTTGTTGATTTAGGAAAAGAGGAAACATTTAACCAAATAAACTTATTTTGGGAAAATGCATATTCAACTGATTACAAGATTTATACAGCAAATACAAAAGAAGCATTAGCAAGTACATCAAATGGAGTTTGTTCTATTGAAGATGGATGTAAAGAAGTAATAGGTTTAAAGAGAAATGAAACGGATGATAGTCGTAAAACAGACAAATTAACATTTGCAGAAGCTAGTGGACGCTATGTGAAAATTCAAAGTTTTAATCGTCCTAAATTAGAAAATGGAACAGGGCGTGGTGGATTATCTCTATTTGAAATAGAAATCACAAATACATTATCTCTGTGCGATTTGTTGAGCAAAGCAGAAACGTTAATAAAAGACTATCCTAAAGAATCTTTTGTGAATCAAAATGAATTTGAACAAGCCAACAAAGCATTGACAGAGGCAATCGCAAATGCAAAAGCACTGATGGCGCTGGGAAATACCTTTGAAGACGATGCATTACGTGATGTTGCTCAACAATTAAATACAGCAATTCGTACTTATGATGCAGGAGTTAACCATGTGAGTGGTATTGCAATTGATCAAAAAGATTTGACGATACAAAAGAATACTGAAACAACTTTAACTTATGCATTTACACCATCTAATCCTTATAACAAGAATGTTACTTGGAAATCAAGCAATGCTAAGATTGTGAGAGTAGATCAAACAGGAAAGATCAAAGCAATTGCAAGTGGAACGGCAACCATCTCTGTAACAAGTGAAGATGGAAATCATCATGATGCTATTGTTGTAACTGTTGATGTGAAACCAGAGAGCATTACATTAGATCAAACAACGATTTCTTTAACAAGAAATGAAAAGGCAACAATCAAAGCAACCGTACTACCGGATGATGCAATAGATCCAACCCTAACATGGACTTCAAGTAATGAGGATATCGCTAGTGTAGATCAAAATGGTACTGTAGTAGCAAATAAAGTTGGGCAAGTGAGTATCAAAGCTGAAACAGTTAATGGATTAAGTGCAGAATGTATTGTTAATGTAACAGCAAACAAAAATGTACGTGGTAAAAATGTTGCATTAAATGGAAAAGCAACTGCATCATCTCAAGTAAACGCTACAACAAATCCTGAAAATGCAATCGATGGAAACTATGATACAAGATGGGCATCAAATTATAAAGATATTTCTGTAACGGAAGCAGAGAATCAATGGTTACTCATTGAATTACCAGAAGTAGCTGAGTTTAATCAAATTGATCTTACATGGTTCTCAGAAACTGTATATGGTAAAGAATATAAAATCTTAGTATCTATGGATAATCAAACATTTGAAGAAGCAATTCATGTAACAAATGGTGGAAATAAGACTTATACAATGAAATTTGACACAGTCAAAGCAAAATATGTCAAATTTCAAGGAATAAAACGTAGTGCTACCGGAGGTGGATATGGAATCGTAGAGTTTGATGTATATCGTAATTACAACTATGATGAAATAGTAACTAAAGCAAAGGATATCTTAGATCGTTATCCAGCTGATTTAACTAATCAAGTTGCCGCTTTTGAAGCATTGAACACAGCAGTAGAAACAGCAGATCAATTATTGATAGACAATCCTAACTTTGAATCTAATGAACTATACGATATATTATTGAATGTAGAAACTGCATATCAGGAATATATGAAATATATCGTACCGGTTCAAGATATGAAGGTTGAAGAAAGCTTGAGTATAAAAGCGGAAAAAACAGCAACGATTCAACCTATCTTCACCCCTGAGAATGCAACCAATCAACGTGTTACATACACAAGTAGTGACGAATCTATTGTGAAGGTTGATCAAGATGGGACAGTTTATGGCGTATGTTCAGGAACTGCAACTGTTACGGTAACAAGTATAGATCAAGGAATTACAAAAGAAGTGGTTGTACATGTTACAACCAATACGAAACCAGTGATTCATGCAAATGGTACAGTATTGTTGATTCATAGTGATTTTGATCCATTGGCTAATGTGACAGCAACAGATGCTGAGGATGGTGAAATCACATTAACAAATGCTAATATTATCGAAAATACTGTAGATACATCTAAAGAAGGGTTCTATGAAGTTGTATATCAAGTAACAGATCTAGATGGAAATACCGTTGAAAAAACAATCATAGTACAAGTTAGACAAGCAATGAATATTTATCAAAGTTTATCTAAAGACAATGTAAGTATTCAAGGCTATGTAATGGAACAAAGTATTTTAAATGTAACAGATTTAAAAGATAAGGTAAGTAGCTATCAAGCACTATTACCCAAACATTATGAAATTCTATCTATGATGAATATTGAATTAATTCATGATGGTAAAGAAATATTACCAAATGGACGTGTGAGAGTTAGTGTAACATTGGACGATTGGAAAGAAATCACGGATGTGTTAGTATTCCAAAAAGATGGAACATATCGTCAATTAGAGTTCGATAAAGAAGATGGAACTGTAATATTTGAAACAGATCGTTTATCTTCTATTGCGTTTGTGAAATCAACAACACAAGAGGACGGCGATAATCAAGAAAATCCTAATCCTAAGCCAGAAGAGCCGGGACAAGGAAATCAAGTGAAACCTAGTCCTAAGCCAGAAGATGAACAAAAACCACAAAAGAAACCAGATACATCTGTGGATACATCAGATAAACACAATGCCTTCGCTATGGTAAGCTTTGTGGCTGCAGGAAGTATGTTATTAGTGGCGTATAGAAAGCTGATACAAAGAAGAGAAATAAAATAATAGCATGAGGGAATAGATACCTAGATATTATAGTAAAGAAATCTGCTCATGTGGAAAAGTGAAAGGTCTTGTTCCGTAAGGAATGAGATCTTTTTTCCTTATGTTTGAATTCAGGCTTGAAAAAAATAGTCAATGAACTACAATGAAATTGACCGGATGGGTTTATGAAGGAGTGTTTTCCATGAATGATAAATTTTTTCAGCTTTCAGAAGAAAAGCAGTTAAGGATCGTGAATGCCGCAATGGAGGTATTTGGTAAACATGATTATCGTCATGCTGTTACAGATGACATCGCTGCCAAAGCAGGCATTTCCAAAGGATTGTTGTTTCATTACTTTGAAAATAAGAAGGGACTTTATATGTATCTATATTATTATTGCTTAGATATGATGAAACAAATGATCCTAAAACAAGACTTTTTAGAAATCGATGATTTCTTTGAGATCATGGAGTATGGCGCAAATAAAAAAGTTGAGATGATAAAAAAGAATCCTTATATCATGGAGTTTTCCATACGTGCTTTTTATTCTGAAAAAGAAGCAGTCAGTGAAGATATTCATATAGATATCCAACAACAACTGGCATCCTCTTTTTCTCTATACTTTTCTCATATCGATTTCACGAAATTTAGGGATGATGTAGATCCTGTTTATGTGTATCAGATGTTACAATGGATGGTTGATGGCTATATGCATTCTCAACAATGTATGCAAGTGCCTTTGGATATCGATGCATTAATGACAGAGTTTCATCGATGGGTAAAGATGCTACGTCCAATGGTTTATAAAAAAGAATATCAGGAAATATCTGAATAAGGCCTTGTAAAAAATAGTCAATACATTAAAATAAAAATTGACCAAGTTGGTTTATGAAAAAATCATCTGTTCAATAAGGAGGACAGTCTATGAGTGTTATTGAAATGAATCATATCACAAAGGATTATGGAAATCAAAAGGGAGTATTTGATGTCAGTTTTTCAGTGGAAAAAGGTGAGATATTGGGGTTTCTCGGACCAAATGGTGCAGGAAAAACAACAACGATTCGACAATTGATGGGCTTTATCAAGCCTGATACGGGTACTGTTAAGATCAATGGAATGGATTGTTTTAAGGAAGTCCATAAGGTTCAAAATATATTAGGCTATTTGCCCGGTGAAATTGCGTTTATGGAAGATATGACAGGAATTGATTTTATACGTTTTATCGCAAACATGAAAAATATCAAGGATGTTACCAAAGCCAAGAATTTGATACAATTTTTGGAATTAGATCCAAATGGTAAGATCAAGAAGATGTCAAAGGGGATGAAACAGAAAATCGGAATCGTCATTGCGTTGATGCAAGATCCGGAAATTCTAATTTTAGATGAACCGACAAGTGGGTTAGATCCTTTGATGCAAAATAAATTTGTTGAATTGATCCAACAGGAAAAAAAGAAAGGTACCACGATTTTGATGTCCTCACATATTTTTGAAGAGGTAGAGCATACATGTGATCGAGTTGTCATCATTAAGGATGGAAGCATCAAGGCGATCGAACGTATGGAGGACTTAAGAAATAGTAGAAAAAAGGTGTATGAGATTTTCTTTCAAGATGAAAAAAGTGCGTTATCGTTTCAACAAGCGCATCCTTCCAGTGTGTGCCATGGATCACGTATTGTCATATCTTATCAGGGCAGTATCGATCCATTATTAAAGGAATTGGCAAGCTACACCATTATGGATATGACGATTCGTACACAATCATTAGAAGAACTGTTCTTACAGTACTATGGAGGTGAAAAGCAATGATATCATTGACCCTATTCAAAAGAGAATGCAAGGCAAACGCTAAGATCCTTTTGATTTTCCTTGCGGTAGTGACCTTATATGGTGGTGTTATCGTTGCCATGTTTGATCCTAAGTTAGGAGAAAGTTTAAACATGATGGCAGAAAGTATGCCACAATTGTTTGATGCTTTCGGTATGAGCAATCCCGGTTCTACTTTATTGGAATTTGTAGGAACTTATTTGTATGGATTCATCCTTCTTGTGATTCCATTGATTTGTATCGTATTGCTTTGTCATCGTTTGATAGTGCGTTATATTGATCGAGGTTCTATGGCATATCTTCTAGCAACACCAAATAAGAGAATAAAAATCATCATGACCCAAGCACTGGTTCTTTGTTTGAGCATTCTGCTTTTGGTGGTATATACGTATCTTCTTGTTGTCGTTTTTGGCGCAATGTTATTTGATGAAACACTAGATCTAACAACCTTCTTTTTATTAAATGCCGGATTGTTTGGCTTATTATTCTTCTTCTCGGGGATTTGTTTCTTAAGTTCTTGTATGTTCAATGAAGCGAAATATGCGACAGGCATGGGCGCAGGTATTACCATATTCTTTATTTTAATCAATATGCTATCTCAGGTTTCCGATAAACTGGAGTTTATGAATCACATCAATCCCATTGCATTGTTTCAAGTAGATAACATCATCAAACAAACACAAGGTGCATGTATGAGTTATCTTGTATTATATGTATTGGCAATCGCTTTTTATGGTTTCGGTATGTATCTCTTTCAGAAAAAGGATTATTACCTCTAAAGCTATAGAACATCTTGTTATAAAAGAAATAAAAAGTAGCAATTTGTGCTACTTTTTATATTA